>URTU01000006.1 GCA_900550925.1 uncultured Alistipes sp.
GTTCGGTGCGCCCCCTCACGGAGGTCTGGCTTTCGGATTCGACCGTCTGTGCTCGATGTTCGGCGGCGCCGACTCGATCCGCGACTACATCGCTTTCCCGAAAAACAATGCCGGCCGTGATGTCATGCTGGATGCTCCTTCGGAACTCGATCAGGCCCAGCTCGACGAACTTCACCTGTCGCTTGTCAAACCCGAAGCTTAGCTTGTACGACGGACGGACGCCTCCGTAACCACACCGAACGTCCGTCCGCCATACTTTTTTTATACCTCAACACTCTACTATTCTGCAAGATGAAGCCGGAACTCGAACGACGCATATACGTTACCATAATGATCTCGTCGGCCGCATTCATGCTGTTGTGGCTGTCGGTGATCATCTATTGGAAATATGTGGGGCGATTGAATCCCGATCGCAGCATATTGGCATATGTCGGACTGCCGATACTGTTGGTTGCGGTATTTCTGCTCGCCTACAACAATCTTCGCAAGATGAACCGATCCGCAAAGTAACCCCGTGAACCGGACTGCCGGATTGTCGGCACACAAAATGCTTGAAGTATCTCAATCCGCCGGCAGGGACGACGCCATACGTGTATTGATCGGCCGTAGGGCTTCAGGATTTGCAAAATAGAAAATTTAGAAATACATTTGTAAGAAAGTTGCGGATATGGTGTAATTGGTAGCCACGTCAGACTTAGGATCTGATGCCTCAGGGCGTGGGGGTTCGAGTCCCTTTATCCGCACCAGGGAGTCTTCACCGAAGCTCCTTTTTTTGTCAGCCAACCGGATCCGGCCGGTGCCGATATCGTACGGCGGAACTGCTGCAGACACCTTGCGGCCGCCAGGCTGCATGAACCCGCAATGACGGATGCACGAAACATACAAACCGGTTGCGGACGCGATGAACTAATGACACTACGACGCCTGCCCGCTCGTAATGCTCTGTATAAAGTATAAACCAATATAACTCTCAGAAAACATGGCAATCAGTATCGCAGCTATCATTTTCGGAATCCTGACCGGCTCGCTGCTCAGCGTCCTGGTCGGACTGGTGGGCAGCAGACGCAGGATCGGATTCGGCTGGACATTCCTGCTGAGCATAATATTCACCCCGCTCATCGGACTGATCATTGCACTCATATCAGACCCGCTTCCCATAGGCGAACGGCGTTGGGGATGCCTCCTGCCGATGATCATACTGATCTTCCTCGCCATAATAATGTCGGTCGTGATCACGTCGTTCGGCCTCATACTGATCTGATCGCCGCAATACATGTTCGGCGAATCTGTGGCCGGATTCATCCCGACCCAGCACGTACACATCAGGCAATACATATCCATGCAACTAAAACGGGAGGGCATAAATCCGCATGCCCTCCCGCTTCAGTATTTCACAACTTCAGTATCCAAATCCCATTCCGCCCGTCCCGATGCCGACACGCAGCCCGAGATGGCACAATATCGGTCGGATGCCCGACCTACCAGCACTCGATATTCCCGGTGTCGATCTCGCCGGCAACATCCTCACGTCGGAATTCAGGATTGCGGCCCTGACGTTTCTGACGCCGGTAGTCCTCCAGCAGAACTATCGCCTTGCGCCCCAACAGTACTATCGCAACAAGGTTGCAGAGCGTCATCATGGCCATGGTAAGGTCCGCCAGACTCCAAACCATGTTCAGACTCACGGCCGCACCGAACATCACCATTGCTCCGGCCAGCAGGCGGTAGACAACCAATATCCAGCGCCGCCTCGTGATGAACATTATGTTTGCCTCGCCGTAGTAGTAGTTTCCGAAGATCGAACTGAAGGCGAAAAAGAATATCGCTATCGCCACGAAGGTGCGGCCTGCTCCTCCGATATGCACCGACAGAGCCTCCTGGGTCAACTGGACGCCATTGTAACCGTCGTTCAACGGCATGCCGCTCACCAGAATGATGAAGGCCGTGCACGAACAGATGACAAGCGTATCGGTGAAGACCCCGAGCGTCTGTATCAACCCCTGCTTGACGGGATGCGAAGTGGTTGCCGTAGCCGCCACGTTGGGCGCCGAACCCATACCGGCCTCGTTGCTGAACAGACCGCGTTTGATACCCTGCATCATCGCCGCGCCGATACCGCCGCCGGCAATCTGCTCCGCCCCGAAGGCATTCCCAACGATCATGCCGATAATATCGGGCAACAGCGTTATGTTACCTATCACGACATACAGTGCCAGTCCGAGATATCCGATTGCCATGACCGGCACGACGACCGAACTGACCGCTGCAATACGGTGAATGCCTCCGAAGATGATTACGAGCGTCAACACCGTGATTATGGCACCGAATATTATATGGTCGATTCCGAAGGCGTGTTCGAAAGCCTGGCACATCGTATTGCTCTGCACCGTATTGAATGCAAATCCGAAGGTCAGGATCGTCAGGATACTGAACAGTACGGCCATCCATCGGCACTTGAGTCCGCGCATGATGTAGTATGCCGGGCCGCCGATGTAGGAGTCCTTCGAACGGACCTTGTAGAGCTGTGCCAGCGTACTCTCGATGAATGCATTGGAGGCCCCGATCATCGCTATGAGCCACATCCAGAAGACCGCCCCGGGCCCGCCGACGGTCAACGCCGTCGCCACACCGGCAATGTTTCCGGTCCCGACGCGGCTGGCCAGCGATACGGCAAAGGCCTGGAACGACGATACATGCCGCCGGCTCTTATCCTTTGCCGTGCGGTCGTGCGACGCGAAGAGCAACCGCCACATCTCCCCTATCATCCGGAACTGCACGAAACGAGTCCGGATCGTAAAATAGAGCGCACAGCCGATCAAGGCAGCGATCATAATGTAACTCCACATCACATTGTTGATGCTGTCGACGATTCCCTGAAAAATCTCCATAACTGCCTGTATTTATATATAGTAGGACCGGTCCCGCGTGCCGATATGGCAACGCCCTTCGCAAATATACGCAAACGTATCAGCCGGGCCAAACAAAAAAGGCGATTTCCGCCTTCCGACAATGCCCGTTTTCGGCGGTCAACGCTGTCAACGCTGCAACGCCTCGCGCCAGGCCGCCGGAAGCTCGACTGACTCCTGCTTCTCGAAATCGAATGCAACCATCACCGAACGGCTCTCGCTCTTGACCGTCGGGTTTTCCCCCTCGCGGCGGTCGACGATCTGCTGCAACAGCGTGAAACTCTTGTGACCGATCGATTCGAGGCTGGTCCGGACAACCGTCTCGTCGTAATAGTGCACCTGCGCCATATAGGAGGTATTGGTCGCAGCCGTAATCACCCGCAGCCGGGCTGCCGTTACGTCGCCGCCGATCGTCGCCCCAAGAAAATCAGTCTTGCCCAGATCGAAATACATCTGTTGATATACGTTGTTGATATGCAGAAAGCAATCCATGTCCGAAAATCGCTTCTGTATGAGGGTCTCTGTTATCAAGGCCATGGCTGCTCTACTCCCTTATTATTTTCACCCCGCCCGCCGCATCAAGCGCTATGATCGACGATGCATGGCGTGTCGGCTTGCCCTCGAAACGCGGGTCGACAATCATGTCAACCCCCTGACGGATCCGTTGATCAATCTGTTCGAACGTGGTCGGGGTTGGCTCGCCTGATATATTGGCCGACGTCGAGACGATCGGCCGTCCGAACCGTTTCAGCATCTGCCGGCAAAATTCATGATTCGGCACCCGTACACCCAATGTCCCCTCTTCCGGAACCAGGTTGTCGGCCACACGTGCCGCCCCGGGAAGTATCAGCGTCAACGGAGATACCGCCGTCTCGAACAACTCCCATGCCACCTGAGGTGCATGGTTGACATAGAGACCCACAGAATCTATGTCGCCGACAAGTACGATCATACTTTTCTTGTTGGCCGACTGCTTCAGCGCATAGACCTTGTCAACCGCCTCGGCATTCGTCGCGTCGCAGCCGATCCCCCAGACCGTATCGGTCGGATAGAGTATCAGCCCGCCCAGACGCAGTATCTTAACTGCCTTGTCAACTTCGGATTGGATTGTCGTCGTATTCATCTTGCAGTATAGTATGTATTTCTGAACAGTTGCAAATTTACTAATTTCATTTGAATTTCCACTCCGCCGGCACGTCTCTGCCATGCCAATAACTTCAGATCAAACATGTCGCATTCAGTAAAGCTCCACTAGAACAACATACTGCAATGATATTTTTACTATATTTGACTCGCTAACATCAAACACACAACAACAATGAAACGATTTATGATTATTGCGTTCGCCTGCCTGGCATTCGCAGCCTGCTCGTCCGCATCAAGTGATCAGCAGAAACTCGTCGGAAACTGGATCGAGATCCTGCCGCCCGATCTGCCCTACATTCAGGGTATCGCGATCAATCCCGACGGCACGGCCCGATCCATCGGAATGGCAACACTGCAGTACGAAAATTGGAGCATCGAGGGCGAAAACCTGATCCTGACCGGCAAAAGCATCGGAAACGGACAAACTATCCAGTTTACCGACACATTGGCCATAACCAGATTGACCGACGACTCACTGTCACTCCGCAAAGCCGATTATTCAGCTGATTACTATCGCGTTGCAGATCCCGAAAACGTCCGATAGCCGATCTTTTCAGAGTCAAGGCAAAGTTCATAATCTGCCGTTGGTTGCCGCAGCGGCACAAAAAAACGAGGTATCCAAAACAGATTTGGATACCTCGTTTTCAATTGTCGGGGAGACTGGATTCGAACCAGCGACCTCCAACTCCCGAAGCTGGCGCGCTAACCGGACTGCGCTACACCCCGAAATTGCGAGTGCAAATGTACGGAAATTATATCAAATTATCAAACTTTTTCGGCACCGGAATTGAAAAATTTAATTCTTCGCCTGTAACAGGATGAATAAGAGCGAGTTTGAAAGCGTGCAAACAGACTCTTCCGGCGTCATCCGAACCCGATCCATACTTCCGGTCGCCCACGATCGGACAGCCGATGTACTCCATATGGGCTCGAATCTGGTTCTTACGGCCCGTTTCGAGCCGCAACTCCACAAGTGACCTCCCGTTCCGGCTCTTCAAAACACGATAATGCGTTACCGCATCAACCCAATCCACATCGTCCGTCTCACGGCAAACATATACCTTGTGGTTGCGGTTCTCGGCCAGCGGGGCATCTATGACCCCCTCCTCAGACGGCAACACCCCATCAACCACCGCCACGTAACGGCGGTCGAGAACAAGCTGCCGCCACTCATCCTGCAACCGGCGCTTCACATCCTCACGCTTTGCAAAAAGCATAACACCCGAGGTCTCGCGGTCAAGGCGGTGCACGACAAACAGCCGCGCCCGCGGATTCTGGCGCTTGATATGTTCGCTCAGAATATGGTACGCGGTCTTTTCGCGCTCCTTATCCGTCCCGATCGAGAGCAGCCCCTCCCGCTTGTCGACCACGATCAGCCACTCGTCCTCAAAGAGAATCCGCAGCTTCGGATGGCGGAACTGCGCCGGCGATACCGTCCGCCGTACCGTAACCCGATCGCCTGCCTGCAACGAATGGTCGTATGCCGTGCGGCTCCGGCCGTTGACCTCAACACGCCCGCTCGCCAGCAGCTCCTTGAGCGAGTTACGGCTCTTGCCCGCAAAGGCCCGCTGCAAAAAGCCCTGCAGCGTATCGGCCTCACGCACCGTAAATGTCAGATCGGGTTTTATTTTATGGTGAAAGTTTTTCATACAGCTATTGTCACTTAAAGTTTGTGGTAGTGGCACACGAGCAAGCGCCCTTCGCCGTCGCGCAGGTGCATCCCGCCGCCCTGACAGTAACGGAACATGCTGCACGTGGCACATTCGTCGCGTCGCATCCAGTCGCGCCGGCGGAACTGCCCGAAACGGTTGGTCCATACATCCCAGAAATCGTCGCGGTAGATATTTCCCTGATCGTAGTCGGCACGGATCGACGTACAACCCGAAATGGCTCCGTCGACACGGATCGAGGCCGTCGTAACCCCAGCCGAACAATAGTAAAAGACATCCCTGACTTCGGTTTCGTAACCAGCCAGGAAACCTTCGCACGCATACGTCACCTCGATCCGTCCCTCCCTGCGCTTACGGCGGATGAACTCCATCAGTTGCCGGAACTCAACGTCACTCAACGTAAGCGACCGATCCTCCGCAGCCCGGCCCACAGGAAATATCGTAAAGATCCGCCAATGTAGAATTCCGTTTTCGATCAGGTGCCGGCAGAAATCCTCGAGGTGAGGCATCAGCGCCGGCGTCACGCACGTCACGACATCGTAAACGACCGCACCGCTTGCGGCAATCATGCGTGCCGCCTGCAAGGCATGTACATATGACAACGGATTTCGGCGGATGGCATCGTGCTGTTCGGCAAAGCCGTCGAGGCTGACAGCAATGGTATTCAGTCCGGCTTGCAGAAGGCTTTCAAAACGGGATTCGGTCAGCAGCAATCCGTTTGTCACCAACCCCCATCGGTATCCTCGTGCATGCAGTTCGCTGCCTGCCCTCTCCAGGTCGCGGCGCAACAGCACCTCGCCTCCCGAAATGACCACCGTAATGCTCTGCGGGTCGACATGCGGCGTGATCTGCGTATCGACCACATGCAGGAAATCCTCCAACGGCATATCGGGCTGCACCGAGTCCGACCGGCAGTCGCTGCCGCAATGGCGGCAATTCAGATTGCAACGCAGCGTCGCCTCCCAGAACAGCGTACGCAACGGATGTTCCCGAACCGTATTCAGGTACAACTGCCTGAACAGTTCGAGCCCCAACCGCTTGCGAATACCCAACCGCCGACCGTTGAAGTGACTATCCATACCCTCAGGATCTGTTTGTCCGTTTCTCCGTCTGACGCCCGTACACGCTATTCAGTTGCACGAGAATCCCCATCCGCCTGTCCGGCAGACTCGTCAGTATTCCCCGCCGGAGCAACGGTCTTCGTTTCGGACTCTCCCGAAGGCTGTGCATCGTCCTGCTCCTGAATATCAATCTCACGCGCCGCACCCGGCCGCACAAAACCGCCGTCCGAATCTTCGAAATATACCGGAGGCCCGTACATCAAACGTATCTCCGGAACGATGTCGACCGTATCGGTCACAGTCGTCGTGCTGTCGGCGTCGGACGGTTTCGGCTCATCTACGCGGCTCTTCGCATGGCGCGCCGTCGAACACGACGCCCCGAAGCCAAGCATGGTCAAAAGCGCAACTGCTACACGCCCCTTAAATCTCCTGCGTTTCATGATTCTTGATTTTACATCTCAAAAATACGAAACTATTTCGTCAAAAAAAACGGTTCCGCGACCTTCGGCAATCATTCGAGTCCTTTAATTCAGAGAGAAGCTACTACAAAACAATCCCGCCCTTTACAGAATTTCCGAACGATCTACCTCAGGTCAACGGAACCGATACATACTACGGATCCAACCGACATCAAACACTCAAAAAGCCGGTTGCAACACCGCGTTTAGGATATGACACCGGAAATAGCCGGAACGTTGCACGCAACGTGTAATTTTTTTTGCAGTGGCTCGTCAATAAGGCGGAATGCTACGCTGCGCCACCTGGGCAAACGGCATAAAAAACGGGATCGCCCGCCGCAAGGCAGACAATCCCGTTTTAATCATCGTAACGGACCTAAATTTACGGAGCAGCCGCCACCGTCAAGCCATAAACTGCATTGGGAAATGGATCGGCTCGACCGGTCTCCCTCTCTCGGCAGCCGCAAACTGTCCTCGGCCCCGGCGGGGCAAACCGCCTTCAGCCCCGCAGCCCATGTACCATAGCCCAGGCCCCGCAGCCCGTTCCTGCTATTTGAAGTCGATCAGCGGCTTTCCGGTCATCTCGGCCGGCTGGGGAAGCCCCATAAGTTTCAGAACCGTCGGAGCCACATCCGCAAGAACACCGTTGTGAACCGCCGCTACACGATCCGATACCACAACGATAGGTACCGGATTGAGCGAATGGGCCGTATTGGGCGTACCGTCGGCATTGATCGCATGGTCGGCATTGCCGTGGTCAGCGATCTGAACAACCTCGTAACCGTTGGCCTTGGCCGCCTCAACAACATCGCCGACACACTCGTCAACCGCCTTGACTGCCTTGACAATAGCATCATATACTCCCGTATGGCCAACCATGTCGCCGTTGGCGAAGTTCAGGCAGATGAAGTCGTACTTCTGCGTCTTCAGCGCCTCGACAAGTTTCGTGCGGACCTCATAGGCACTCATCTCAGGCTTCAGGTCGTAGGTGGCAACCTTCGGCGAAGGTACCAATATACGGTCCTCGTTCTCGAACTTGTCCTCGCGGCCGCCGTTCAGGAAGAAGGTCACGTGGGCATACTTCTCGGTCTCGGCAATACGCAACTGGCGAAGTCCCATTTTCGAAACATACTCGCCGATCGTATTGTGGACGTTCTCCTTGTCGAACAGTATGTGCAGACCCGTAAATTTGGCATCATACGGCGTCATGCAGCAATAGTACAGCGGTATGGTGTGCATCCCCTGCTCGGGCATATCCTCCTGAGTCAGCACGATCGTAAGCTCCTTGGCGCGGTCATTGCGGAAGTTGAAGAAGATCACCAGGTCATCCTTCTCGATCAGACCGACCGGCTCGCCGTTCCCGTCAACCGCAACGATCGGCTTCACGAACTCGTCCGTCACGCCCTCGTCGTATGACTTCTGCATCGCCGCAACCATATCTGTCGCCTTCTCGCCGACACCCGAAACCAACTGGTCGTAGGCAACCTTCACACGCTCCCAGCGCTTGTCGCGGTCCATGGCGTAGTAACGGCCGATAATCGAAGCGATCCGGCCGGTCGACTGCGCCATGTGCGCCTCCAGCTGTTCGATGAAGCCCTTGCCGCTGTGCGGGTCGGTGTCGCGGCCGTCCATGAAGCAGTGCACGAACGTGCGCTCGATGCCGTAGGCCTTCGCAATGTCGCACAACTTGTAGAGGTGGTCGATCGACGAGTGTACGCCGCCGTCCGAAACCAGACCCATGAAGTGTACCTTCACACCCTTGTCGCGGGCATATTCGAATGCCTTGACTATCTCGGGATTCTGCATGATCGAGTTGTCACGCGCCGCACGGTTGATCTTCACCAGATCCTGATATACGATACGGCCGGCTCCGATATTGAGGTGTCCGACCTCCGAGTTGCCCATCTGACCGTCGGGCAGACCCACATTCTCACCGTCGGTGCGCAGCTGAGCATGCGGATAACGCGCCGTCATAGCCGAAATATAGGGCGGATGGACTGTCGATATCACATCTCCCTTCGATCCGTCGCCGATTCCCCAACCGTCGAGGATCATCAACAATACTTTCTGTGTCTTCATAATATCCTTTTTTTCGTTTATCTCTACTTTACTTTGCACTCAACTCTTCGGTCACCATCGCAACGGCAGCATCGATAGCCTGCTGCAGGCCATCGGCATTCTTGCCGCCCGCCGTAGCGAAGAAAGGCTGACCTCCACCACCGCCGTTGATTAGGCGTGCCACCGAACGTATGACATTCGATGCATTGACTCCAGCCTTCACGATATCGTCGCCCAGCATGATCGTCAAGGTCGCCTTGCCGCCGGCCGACGAGCCCGATACGAATACCAGTCTGGGAGCGCGTCCACGCAAGACATAGGCAAGATCCTTCAGGAAATCGGCCGGACGTTCCGAAATATGCGTAATCAGCTGCATGCCGTTCACCTCCGGATAGGTTTCCATCAGTTTGTCAGCCAGCGACACGATCTGTTCATGACGCATCTGTTCGATCTCCTTGGTCAGCGACTCGTTGTTCTCGATCAACTTGCGCACCGCCGGAACGATCTGCGAATTGTGGAAGAACTTCTCAATACTGCGGATCGTATCCTCGGCCGTGTAAAGCATCTCTTCAGCCCCTTCGCCCGTAACCGCCTCGATACGTCGAACGCCTGCCGAAATGGCACTCTCGCTCAGAATCTTGAACAGACCGATCGTTCCGGTAGCCGAAGTGTGGGTACCGCCGCACAGCTCGACCGATTCGCCGAACCGGACCATACGCACACGGTCACCGTATTTCTCGCCGAAGAGCATCATGGCACCGGCCTTGCGGGCCTCCTCGATCGGGCAGTCGCGGCGCTCCTCCAACGGATAGTTGGCACGTATAGCGGCATTGACCAGCCGTTCGACTTCACGCAACTGCTCGGGCGTAACCTTCTGGAAATGCGAGAAGTCGAACCGAAGTCCCAGCGATGAAACCATCGAACCCTTCTGCTCGACATGCGTGCCCAGCACCTTGCGAAGAGCCGCATGCAACAGGTGTGTCGCCGTATGGTTGTTCGCCGCAGCCTGACGCTTGGCGCCATCAACCACAGCTTCGAATTCGGCCGTCACATCCTCCGGCAGACGGTCCACGATATGTACCGTCAGGTTGTTCTCCTTCTGAGTATCGGTCACCGTAATACGCTCATGGCCGTTGTCGATATATCCCGTATCGCCGACCTGTCCGCCCGAATTCCCGTAGAAGGGCGTATGGTCGAACACCAATTGATAATATACACGATTCTTGGTCGACACGCGGCGGTAACGCGATATGCGAACCCGATCGGTCAGCGTGTCGTAACCCGTAAACATACTCTGCTCGACAGGGAACAGTTCAACCCAGTCGTCCGTCGCTACGGCCGCCGCATTGCGCGAACGCTCCTTCTGCTGCTTCAACTCCTTCTCGAAACCCTCCAGGTCGACCGACATGTCCTGTTCGCGGGCGATCAGTTCGGTCAGGTCGATCGGGAATCCGTAGGTGTCATACAGCACGAAGGCATCCTTGCCGCCGATGGTATCGGTACCGGCACTCTTGGCACGGCGGATAACATCGTCCAGCAGGTTGATTCCCGTGGCCAGCGTCCGCAGGAACGAAGCCTCCTCCTCGGCGATAACCTTCTCGATCAGCGTCTGCTGAGCCTTCAGTTCGGGGAACTGGCCTCCCATCTGCTCGACCAGACCGGCCACCAGCCAGCACATGAAAGGCTCGGTAAAACCGAGGTATGTATATCCGTAACGCACCGCACGTCGCAGGATACGGCGGATCACATATCCGGCCTTGACGTTCGAGGGGAGCTGCCCGTCGGCAATCGAGAAGGCGATGGCACGCAGGTGGTCGGCAACCACACGCATCGCTACGTCGCAATGCTCGTCCTCGCCGTAGTTCTTGCCGCACATGGCACTGATACGCTTGATGGTAGGCTGGAACACGTCCGAATCGTAGCTCGACCGCTTGCCCTGAAGGATCATGCACAGACGTTCGAATCCCATGCCCGTATCGACATGGCACTTGGGCAGCGGTTCGAGCGAGCCGTTGGCCTTGCGGTTGAACTGCATGAAGACCAGATTCCAGATCTCGATCACCTGCGGATCACCGGCATTGACCAGTTCGCGCCCCGGGCGGATCAGTACATCGTTCTTGTCACGCATGTCGTAATGGATCTCGCTGCACGGTCCGCACGGCCCCGTTTCGCCCATCTCCCAGAAGTTGTCATGCTTGTTACCCTTTATTATATGATCGGCCGGCAGAAAACGCAGCCAATAGTCGTAAGCCTCCTTGTCGAACGGAACTCCTTCCTCCTCGCTGCCCTCGAAAACAGTCGCATAGAGACGATCCTCGGGCAACTTGTAGACCTTGGTCAGCAACTCCCACGCCCACTCGATAACCTCCTTCTTGAAGTAGTCGCCGAACGACCAGTTGCCCAACATCTCGAACATCGTATGGTGATAGGTGTCGTGTCCGACCTCCTCCAGATCGTTGTGCTTGCCCGATACGCGCAGACACTTCTGCGTGTCGCATACGCGCGGCCAGCGTGCCGGTGCATTTCCCAGAAATATGTCCTTGAACTGGTTCATGCCCGCATTGGTGAACATCAACGTCGGATCGTTCTTGACAACCATCGGCGCCGACGGCACTACCACATGTCCCTTCTCTTCGAAAAACTTCAGAAATGCCTCTCTGATTTTATTACTCTCCATAAAATATAATAATGCTTCGTTTTTTTCGTTTGTTTATTCAGCCGCTAAGGAATTGCAAAATTACGCATTTTGAACTAATTTTGTCAACAATCCGCCGCAGTTTTTAGCCGATGGCAAAAAAAGAGTACAAATTCAACCCCAAGACGCTCACCTATGAAGTCGTTACCGCACCGTTCAAGCTGCGGTACTACCGGCTCCTGCGCAAAATCATCGTCGTATTCATCATCGCCTCGCTCTTCAACGCCATCTTCTCATACTTCTTCTACACCCCGAAGATGTACCGGATCGTCCGCGAAAATAACGAACTCATCGTCAAATATCGTATACTCCAAAGCAAAATCGAGGCCTCACTCGACAAGGTCGAGGAGATCAAACACCGCGACAACCGCGTATACCGAGCCCTCTTCGCTGCCGATACGCTCTCCATCGACGGAATATACACCAATTACCCCATGTCGAAATACCGCGACTTCCTAAACGATGAACATGCTTCGCTCATGCTCTCGACATGGCAGCAGCTCGACAACCTCACCAAACTCACTTACCTCGAATCTCGGTCGTTCGACCAGCTCCAGATACTCGCCAAAAACAAGGAGAACATGTCGCTGGCCATACCGGCCATATTCCCCATCGACAAGAAACTCTTCAAAGGCCGCAGCATCGGAGCCTTCGGCCTGCGCTTCCACCCAAAATACCACGTCTGGAAAGCCCACGAAGGAATCGACCTCGGCGGACATATCGGCGATCCGGTCTACGCAACAGGAAATGGTACCGTACAGTCGGTCGTGCTCAGCCGTGCTAAAACCGGCTACGGAACCCAGATTGTCATCGACCACGAATTCGGATACCAGACCCGATACGCCCACCTCAATGCCGTATGGGTCAAGCCCGGCGACAAGGTCGTCCGCGGACAACGTATCGCCGACATGGGTAATACCGGCGTCTCGACAGCCCCGCACCTCCACTACGAAGTGATCTACATGGGTAAACACGTCAACCCCATAAACTATATCAACAAGAACATGAGTGTCGAAGAGTTCGAACAGATAATCAGTTCGGCCCGCCCGACAACCTACGAAAGCGATTGACATGATGACCTCACGCGAAGAGAGACTCAACCAGCTGCGCCGACGCAGAATGATCCGGCAAAAAATTGCCCGGGCCGTAATCCACATCTTCGTGGGTATGGGTATCGCCGTGGCATACTATATCGCCTTCTCCATATTCTTCGACACCCCGACCGAATACGCCGCAAAACACTCGATGGACAAACTGCGCGATGAGTACGAGATCCTCACCGCACGGTACGACAGCATAAACCGTGTCATCGACAATGTCGTCGCACGCGACCGCAATGTATTCAACATACTCTTCGAGGCCGAACCGTACGACATGAGTGACGAGAGCGGCCGCTGGTCGGAGTACGAACACCTGCTCGGACTCCCGACCGACCGGCTCACCAAAACATTCTCCGACGGGCTGCAGTCCATGCAGCAGAAAATCACCGACCTCGACCAGTCATACACCACCCTGCTGGCAAAGATCGACTCCGCCGGCAAACGCTGCAACTACATCCCCGCCATACAGCCCATCATAAACGATGAACTGACTCTGCTCACGGCTTCCTACGGCATGCGTATACAGCCGTTCTTCAAGACCCTGGCCTCGCACCAGGGTGTCGACTATACGGTTCCGGAGGGTACGCGGGTCTTCGCAACGGCCGACGGCATCGTCAAGGACGTATCGTCGTACAACACCTCGTCGGGCCAGACCATCGTCATAGACCATGGCAACGGTTACGAGACCTCGTACGGCCACCTGAGCAAGGTCAACGTCCGGCGCGGGAATCAGGTCCGGCGCGGCGACATCATCGCCCTGAGCGGAAATACCGGTCTTTCGCTGGCGCCCCACCTCCATTACGAGGTCCGCTACAACGGCATGCGGGTCGATCCGATACACTATTTCTTCATGGAGCTCTCGCCCGAGCAGTACCGCCGCATCATGCAGATCGCCCAGTCGGGAATGCAGTCGTTCGACTGACGGCCGGAGCGGAGGCATATCGCCAGCGCCTGCACGAGCATTCATCCTTCGCTTCACAATCCGCGTTCGTTGGGAACCGATTCGTCGGTAATCGATTCTTGGGGGGGGGTGGCGATTCGTCAGCAATCGATTTTTTTGGGGGAGGCCGATTCTTTTTGATTCAGGCCGGACAACCGATCCTGTACATCTTCCGGATATTACACCGACATCTACCCGCATCATTCTATGTAACAATCCATTAATGCGATCAATGCTGTTCAGCCCGACCGCCTCATGACGCATGCATGCCGGTGCGACGAAGCTTCCAGCGCCGCCTCACAAAACACCCACGAAACACACCTTGAAAAAAATCACACCTTGAAATACATTGAATCCGATTTTATTTGAGTATATTTACCTGACCAAACACTACTGACCATGGGACAGACTATAGATACCGCCCCCATCCGCGCCATCTCGGCACGGCTGAAAACCTTCATCTCCGACCGCGAAACACAAATATACGGCCAGCAAAAACTGTCGGTATACCTCTATGCATCGGTCATCCTGATCGGAATCATTCCGCTCATCCGGTTCACCATGCCCAAAGACATGCCAATGTTCCTCTGGCCCAGCATCGCCCTGTGGTGCTCAACACTTCTGCTAATGTTCGCATATTACGTACGCGTAATCTCTCTCCCAACCGCCATCACCCTACTGGCTATATTCTCGCAAACCGATCTGATGATCGAGATGATTCACGGCGCCCTCTCCCCCGTACCGTACAGCTCCTCGCTGCTGCTTGCAAATCTGTTCCTGTCGTTGATCGTCGTCCTGCTCTCGGCCATAGCCTACATGAAATATATGCCCTATCTGCTCAGTGCAATGGCAATGGGGGCTTACGCATACAGCATGATCGCAACCGGAGACGCTTTCCTGCAAAGCCTGTGCACCGTATTCCTGTTCATATTCCTTATAATATGTCTGCTCGGAACACAGATCCGCAACAACATCGTGCGGCTGAACAAGGAGAACGAAGGCCTGCGAAACGACGAACTCGAACTGCTGAAACTGCTGCGTATGAACAAGTCGCAGGTCAAGGCACTGCTGGAACTCTCAAAGTCAAACTCATCGGTCCGAACCGGCGAACTGCTCGACATTGTGGACGATCAGGTACGGCACAACATCATTCACGCCGTATCGACATGGCAAAGGCAAAAGGAGATCGAATCGACAAACATGTCCATGAAGTTCCCCGAATTGACAAACTCCGAACGCGAGATCTGCGCCCTGATCCTGCAGGACAAGAAACAGAATGCCATATGCATGCTGCTCAACAAGTCGGCCAGCAACATCAACAGCCAACGCGCCCATATCCGTAAAAAACTCGGACTACGGCCCCAGGATGACCTGAAAGCCGCTCTCCGAAGACGGATGGATCACGAATGAGTCGCCAGCCAACGGGCCATTCGGAAAAACCCGTCGGGCAGAAATTGCAAAAATACTGGCATTCAAGTGCTTGATCTTCACTCTTGGAGGTCGGTTTCCGGAGGATTCCCGAACGTCTTCCGCAACAAATGAGCGGAATCTGCGCTTTTTATGCAAAGAATCATTACATTTGCAACGCGAAACAGAGTCGCAGGTCACAGGTTCAGCCGATTTGCAGGCCCCGCCTCCCGGCAAAACCGCAGAGCCTGCGCCAAAAAAACCGATTGACAACACTAAAATATATACAAAGTATGAAAGCATTCGTATTCCCCGGACAGGGTGCCCAATTCCCGGGCATGGGCAAAGACCTCTACGAAAAGGTCCCCGCTGCCAAAGAACTCTTCGAGAAAGCCAACGATATCCTCGGTTTCCGAATCACCGACATCATGTTCGACGGAACGGCCGATGAACTCAAACAGACTTTCGTAACACAGCCGGCCGTATTCCTCCATTCGGTCATCCTGGCCAAGGCCCTCGGTGACGAGTTCAAACCCGACATGGTCGCCGGTCACTCGCTCGGCGAGTTCAGCGCCCTGGTCGCTGCCGGAGCACTCGACTTCGAAGACGGCCTCAAACTGGTCTCGAAACGTGCCTCGGCCATGCAGAAGGCCTGCGAGGCTCAGCCCTCGACAATGGCCGCAATCCTCGGCCTCGACGACAAACTCGTCGAAGATACCTGCGCCGAAATCAACGGTATCGTCGTCGCTGCAAACTACAACTGCCCCGGACAGCTGGTCATCTCCGGTACGATCGAGGCCGTTGACGAGGCCTGCGAACGCCTGAAAGCCGCCGGCGCACGCCGTGCCCTGCGCCTCCCCGTGGGCGGAGCATTCCACTCGCCCCTGATGGAGCCCGCAAAGGTCGAACTCCAGGCCGCAATCGAGGCTTCGCCGTTCCGCGCACCCGTATGCCCCGTATATCAGAACGTCGATGCAAAACCTTATACCGATCCCGAGAAGATCAAAGCGAACCTCATCGCTCAACTCACCGCTCCGGTACGCTGGACATACATCGTCAAGAACATGATCGCCGACGGTGCAACATCGTTCGTCGAACTCGGCCCCGGAACCGTCCTGCAGGGCCTCATCAAAAAGGTCGACCACGATGCCGTAGCCGAATCAAAAGCTACACTCTGACACCGGAATAACTCATTCAAACCAAAAGCCGAAGCCTCTCCGCAGTTGGAGAGGCTTCGGCTTTTTTGCACAGCAATTTAAAAAACATTCGAAAAATGTTGCGCAGATAAAAAAAATCTTTGTTATCTTTGTGAAGTTAATAAAAATATTGCACCGTTGCCATGACATCGTTGAAAGAGTTCTTCTGCCAGCACGAAGCAGACATGCTCAAGGGTATCTCCCACAAAAACAGCATAATAAAGCGAAATATCATCGCCTACATGGCCATCAACGGCCAATGCACGCTCGCCGAACTGACCAAAGAGCTGCATATCAGCGTGCCTACTATCACCAAGCTCGTCAATGAACTCATCAGCGAGGATATCGTCTGTGACAACGGAAAGGTCGAAACCCCGGGCGGCCGCCGTCCCAATATCTTCGGCCTCGCAAATTCGGCCATCTATTTCGCCGGCGTCGACATCGGCCGCGACTATATCCTGTACGTGCTCACCGACCTCCAGAACAACGTTATCGTAAACAAGGTCGACAACGATTTCGAACTCGTCGACCGCCCGCAGTGCCTCGACAAAATCTGCAACAGCATCGTCGACTTCATCGACAACTGCGGCATCGACCGAAGCAAAATCCTCGGAATGGGCGTCTGCATCGCCGGCCGAGTAAACCCAAATACCGGACGCAGCTACAAATACTTTACTTCGAGCGAAAAATCCCTCCGCGAAATATTCGAGGAACGCGTCGGAATGCACGTCCTCCTCGAAAACGATACACGTGCCCGATGCTATGCCGAGTACAACCTCACCAACTCCAAAGAGGACAACAACATGATATACCTCTACCTCGGCCGGGGCGTGGCCATCGGTATCGTAATGGACGGTGAACTGTATTACGGCAAAAGCGGTTTCGCCGGCGAGTTCGGACATACACCCTTCTTCGACAACGAAATAATCTGCTCGTGCGGAAAGAAAGGCTGCCTCGAAACCGAAGTCTCCGGTATCGCCATCGAACAGAAAATGGTCAGCAAACTCGAAGCCGGCGTAAACTCGATCCTCAAGGACAAATACGACCGCGGTGAGTCGATCCATATCGACGACATAATCGCCGCCGCCCGAAAGGATGACAACCTCTCGATCGAACTCATCGAGGAGGCCGGCGAGAAGATCGGAAAAAGCGTCGCCTTCCTCATCAACATCTTCAACCCCGAAACGGTCGTTATCGGCGGAAATCTGGCTGCGGCCGGCGATTACCTGATGCTGCCGCTCAAATCCTCGACAAACAAGTATTCGCTGAGCCTGGTATACAAGGATACCAAATTCCGGATTTCGAAGATGGACGACAGCGCCGGTGCCAACGGCGTGGCCATGCTGATCCGCAACAAGGTCATAGGCCTCTGACAAACACCATGATGAACGGTTCGGACATATCCCTGCGGGCGCTCGAACCCGAGGATATCGACGTGCTCTACCTTTGGGAGAACGACCCGTCGGTCTGGGGGGTCAGCGGCACATTGGCACCATTCTCGCGGCAGGTCCTGCGCCAATTCATCGAAAAACAGCAACTCGACATCTGGAGCGCCGGCCAATTGCGGTTCGTAATCGTCTGCAACAATGACGGACGCGCCGTCGGAACCATCGACCTGTTCGATGCCGACCCTTTCAACATGCGCGCCGGTGTCGGAATACTGATAAACGGTCTCGAACGCGGCCGCGGATACGCCTCCCAGGCCCTCGAACTACTGATCGACTACGCCCGAAACATCCTGCTGCTCAATCAGCTCTATTGCGACATCGACATCTCGAACGAAGCCAGCCGGGCACTGTTCGCCGGGTGCGGATTCGTCGAATGCGGCATCCGAAGGCGTTGGAGACGTACCGCAGATGGCTGGAGCGACGTGGTCACAATGCAGCTGCTATTGCAATAGCCTGCTCCGATCTTCAGCATACGCCATCCCCACCAAAATACCCGTGACTCCTCCGACGGTCGGTATCTATCCGACGGACAGGATTCACCGGGCGGCATGATTTATCCAGCGGCATATATTCCCTTCCGGCCGTCTCAATCTCTTAAACGGGCCTCCGACAATCAGAATCTCTTCGGCCGCCAAAATCCGGGACGTCCGGTGCAGTCATAGTCACCCGCCACCGTCTCGGCAAAGAACCATTAAGACACCGACTGCCTGTCCGGCCGCAAAAGCCTCCGTACGCCCTGCCGCGTGGAAAATTTGTTGAAAACTCGACACCCGACGCAATAGGAAGAGACCGAAATAATTCGTATTTTTGCAGATTAGATGAGACACGGACCCGAATCCGGAAAACGAAACTCCTACTTCAAATGATACTGAGCTTAATATTCTATATCTTCATCGTCATCTGCTGCACGGTGTTCATGATACTGTCGGCTCTGGCCCTCGTAATCTGCTACCCGTTCGACAAGGCCCGCAGATGCGTGCACGAACTCTCGCGATTCCTCACCAGAATATTCTTCTGCGTCCCGCCCGCATGGCATACGATCGTCAGGGGCCGTGAGAAAATCGACCGAAAACAGCCTTACGTCATTGTCATCAACCACTCCAACATGATCGACATCCCGCTGCTATACTGGCTGCCGCTCAACTTCCGATGGGTATCCAAACGAGAAGTCTTCAAGGCTCCATTCTTCGGGCAGTACCTCGTCCTGCACGGCGACATCTGCATCGACCGCTCGTCGTCGGGAGCCCTCGGAAAGGTTATCCATAAAGGTTCGGAGTGGATACGGCGCGGCGCTTCGGTAGCCATATTCCCCGAAGGCACCCGCTCCAAGGACGGCGAAATACACCGCTTCAAGTCCGGGGCATTCACCCTCGCCAAGGAGGCCGGAGTACCGATCCTGCCCGTCGTCTACGAAGGTTCGGATACGCTCTTCATCAAGGGCTGGATCCTGCCGTGGCGACACACATTCCGCATCGAGGTCCTCGACCCCATCCCCGCCGAAACCGTACAGAACAGCGACCTCAAGGAGTTGAGCAATACGGTCCGCGATCGGATGATAGCCGTAAAACAGCAGCTCAGACAACAGCAGGCCCAAAACAAAAAGTAAATACAACCAACACGATATGTCCGAAAATACCGCACAATACAGCGACGCCGATATCCAGACCCTCAGTACGCGCGACCAGATGCGTCTGCGCCCGGGAATGTGGATCGGGAATCTCGGCGACGGCTCACAACCCGATGACGGAATATACACCCTGCTCAAGGAGGTGGTCGACAACTCGATCGACGAGTTCATCATGGGCGCCGGAAAGCTGATCGAAATAACCATCGACCAACAGAAATGTGTCACCGTACGCGACTACGGCCGCGGAATTCCGCTCGACAGCCTCGCTAATGCCGTCTCGAAAATCAACACCAGCGGCAAATACGGCTCGGGGGCCTTCAAGAAGACCGTCGGCCTGAACGGCGTCGGCGTCAAGGCCGTAAACATGCTTTCGAGTTCGTTCACCGCCCGCAGCGTCCGCGACGGCGAGGCCCGAACCGTAACTTACCAGACCGGTATCGAGGTGAGCGACCGGCGCGAAAGCGGAGTCAACGAGAAAAACGGTACACTGATAAGCTATACGGTCGACGAGGCAGTATTCGGCCCATACGAATACAACATGGAATATGTCGAGCAGCGGCTCCGAAACTACACATACCTCAACCAGGGGCTGACAATCCGGTTCAACGGAACATCGTTCGTATCGAAGAACGGTCTGCTCGACCTGCTCACCGAGAACATGGCCGGCGAGGAGCCGCTCTACCCCATCATCCACCTGAAAGGTCAGGACATTGAGGTTGCAATCACTCACGGAGCTGGCTACGGCGAAACATACTACTCGTTCGTCAACAGCCAGAATACCTTCCGCGGAGGTACCCATCAGGCCGCCCTGCGAGAAGGCGTGGCAAAGGTCGTCAAGGAGTTCTTCAAGAAGGATTACGATCCGGCCGACGTCCGCACATCGATCGTCGCCGCAATAAGCGTCAGCGTCGAGGAGCCCGGGTTCGACAGCCAGACCAAGACCCGTCTGGTATCGAAGGACATGTCGCCGAACGGAGTATCGGTACGTCAGTACGTGATCGACTTCCTAAAGGAGGAGCTCGACAACTACCTCCACAAACACCCCGAAACGGCAAACATCCTCAACAAGAAGATCCTCGAAAACGAAAAGGAGCGCAAAGCGATCTCGGGCGTACAGAAAAAGGCCCGCGAAATAGCCAAGAAGGTTTCACTCAACAACAAGAAGCTGCGCGACTGCAAGATCCACCTCACCGACAAGAACGCCCGCGCCGAGGAGTCGATGATCTTCATCACCGAGGGTAATTCGGCATCTGGTTCGATAACCAAAAGCCGTGATGTACAGACCCAGGCCGTCTTCTCGCTGCGCGGGAAACCCCTCAACTGTTTCGGGCTCACAAAGAAGGTCGTCTACGACAACGAGGAGTTCAACCTGCTCCAGGCCGCCCTAAACATCGAGGAGGATATGGACAACCTGCGCTACAACAAGGTCATAATCGCAACCGATGCCGATGTCGACGGAATGCACATACGGCTGCTGATGATGACCTTCTTCCTGCAGTTCTTCCCCGAGGTGATACGCCAGGGGCATCTCTATGTCCTCCAGACGCCGTTGTTTCGCGTCCGCAACAAGAAGGAGACCCACTACTGCTACTCCGAAGAGGAGCGCCAGCGGGCAATAGCTCGTTGCGGAGCGCAGGCCGAGATAACCCGATTCAAAGGTCTCGGCGAGATCTCGCCCGAGGAGTTCGGCGAATTCATCGGCCCGAACATGCGTCTGGACAAGGTCCGCATGACAAAGGATGACCCCATACACGACATGCTCGAATTCTATATGGGCAAAAATACATTTGACCGGCAGAATTTCATCATCGACAACCTGCGCATCGAGGAGGACCTGGTCGAGGATCTCGAAAAATACAACGCCAGTGAAGCCGTTTAGGCACCTGGGCACAACTTACGGAATACAAGAAGCTCATGAGCGAAGAGATACAAAAAGACACACTGAATGACGAACTGCCCGTAACGCCACCAGCCGCCGGACAGTCGAACAGCAAATTCGAGCGGCTGGTCGAGGATGCGAGCGGAACCCGAAAGCTGACCGGAATGTACAAGAACTGGTTTCTGGATTACGCCTCGTACGTGATCCTCGAACGCGCTGTACCCCATATCGAAGATGGTCTGAAACCGGTTCAGCGCCGAATCCTGCACTCGATGAAACGGATGGACGACGGCCGGTACAACAAGGTGGCGAACATCGTCGGACACACCATGCAGTTCCACCCGCACGGCGACGCTTCGATCGGTGACGCTCTCGTACAGCTCGGCCAGAAGGACCTGCTCATCGACTGCCAGGGTAACTGGGGAAATATACTTACGGGAGATTCGGCCGCCGCTCCGCGATATATCGAGGCCCGGCTGTCGAAATTCGCCCTCGACGTGGTCTTCAACCCCAAGACAACCGAATGGATGCTCTCGTACGACGGCCGGAATCAGGAACCCGTAACGCTCCCCGTAAAGTTCCCGCTGCTGCTGGCCCAGGGTGTCGAGGGTATTGCCGTCGGCCTGGCCTCGAAGATCCTGCCCCACAACTTCAACGAACTGATCGACGCCTGCATAGCTCACCTGAGCGGTGAGGAGTTTACTCTCCTGCCCGACTTCCCGACCGGAGGTCTGGTCGACTGCACAAAGTACAACGACGGTCTGCGCGGCGGTACGGTGAAGATCCGCGCCCGAATCTCGAAGGTCGACAAACGGACTCTCGCAATCACCGAAATCCCGTATACGACCACAACGGAAAGCATCAAGGAGTCGATAGTCAAGGCCAACGAAAAGGGCAAGATCAAAATCCGCAAGGTCGAGGACAATACCGCCAAACGCGTCGAAATAATCATCCACGTATCGCCCGACGAGTCGAGCGACAAGACAATAGATGCCCTCTACGCCTTCACCGACTGCGAGGTCTCCATTTCACCCAACTCGTGCGTCATATATGATGAAAAGCCACACTTCCTGGGTGTGAGCGACATCCTGCGCCAATCGGCCGAACATACCAAAGCGTTGTTGGGCCGCGAACTTCAGATTCGGCTCGACGAACTGCACGACGCCTGGCACACGGCGTCGCTCGAACGTATCTTCATCGAGAACAAGCTCTACCAGCTGATCGAAGGGTGCCGCAGCCGCGACGAAGCTTACGATGCCGTCGACAGGGGTCTGGAACCCTTCAAGAAACTGTTGCGCCGCGAGGTGGTCCGCGACGACGTCATTCACCTCACCCAGCTGCAGTTCATCCGCATCTCGAAATACGACTCCACGAAGGCCGACGAACAGATCCGCTCGATCGAGGATGAGATCGAACAGGTCAAATACGACCTCGAACACCTCACCGAATATGCCATAGCATACTACCGCCGCATCAAGGAGAAGTACGGCAAGGGACGCGAACGCCGCAGCGAACTGCGCAGTTTCGACTCGATCAACGTTGCCAACGTCGCCGTCGCCAATGCAAAACTATATGTCGACCGTGCCGAAGGATTCTTCGGTATCGGGGCCTCGATGCGCAAGGATGAGTATGTCTGCGACTGCTCCGACCTGGACTACGTGCTGGTGATGACGCGCGACGGCCGTTACACGGTTACTCGCGTGACCGACAAGGCCTTCTTCGACAAGAACATCTACTACATCGGCATCTTCAAGCGCAACGACGACCGTACAATATACAACATCCTCTACCGCGACGGCAAGGCCGGTGCCATCATGATGAAGCGCTGCGCCATCAAGGGCATCACCCTCGATAAGGTCTACGACATCACAAAAGGCACCCCTAAAAGCGAAATTCTCTACATGTCGGTCAACCCCAACGGCGAGGCCGAAGTCCTGAAGGTCTACTTCAAGCCGCGCCCGAGACTCAAGCGCGCCATCGTCGACCTGGATTTCTCGAAACTCGCCATCAAGGGACGCCAGAGCATCGGAAACCTTTTCTCGCGGTACGGAATCCACAAGATCGTCCTCAAGGAGCACGGAACATCGACCCTCGGCGGGCAGAACATCTATTTCGACGAGGATATCATGCGCCTCAACACCGACGGCCGCGGTACGCTCCTCGGCGAATTCAGCGGCGACGACCGTATAATCGTCATGACCTCGAAAAACGCCTACTACACCACCGGATTCAACCTCGGACACCACTTCCCGGAAGATACGGTCCGCGTAGAAAAGTACGATCCAAACCGAATCTATTCGGTGGTATATTTCGACAAGGATGCCGGGTACCACTACCTCAAGAGGTTCACGGCCGAAGCCACCGACAAGATACAATACTTCCTCGACGAGAACGGACACATGACTCTCGAGGCAATCTCGACCGATACCCGACCGCGGCTTGAAGTTACATATGCCGGAGCACACGCTTCGCGACCGGCCGACATCATTGCCGCGGAGGAGTTCATCGGCATAAAGAGCCACCGCGCAAAAGGCAAACGGCTGACTACATACGATGTCGCCTCGGTAACATTCACCGAGCCTGCCGATGAGCCCGACAACGAGCCCGCAATGCCCGAGGAGCCGGAATATACTCCTGAGACGGATTCTGGTCAGAACAGCGCACAGGGAATCGAAACGGTCGGAAAGGAGCAGCCGGCGGCATCCGGACAACCGGGAAAGAGCTCCGGCACTGCCAAACCGGAGGTGAGTGACGATGTTGATTTCGAAATCATACGCAACAATCCCGACGAGGAGAGCGAACAGCTCAACCTGTTCGAATAGACCGGCCGGCAGCAGTTGCGCACAAGTGGGGGGGGGAAAAGTGATAGGAGAAAGTGAAAGGTGAAAAAGAAATTGAACAATAAAAAGTGGTTAGGCTGAGACATTATTGGTTGAGACCGGAGACATTACAGGCTGAGATATCAGTAAAGGCAGACTAAAAGAGGCGCTTGACAACAGCCTGGGTGAATATACAAGACGAACAACAGCAAATTCGGGCAGAGAAGAATATGAAACTGTTTCTGATAGGATACATGGGCTGCGGCAAAAGTACGCTCGGACGGCGCCTGGCACGGCGGATGGATGTGGAGTTCATCGACATGGACCGTTACATAGAGTCGGAAGCCGGCGCCACGATTCCCGAAATATTCGCCTCGCGCGGAGAAGCGGAATTCCGCCGGCTCGAACGGCAGGCCATCACCGACCTCGGTAAACGTACCGATGACTGCATCATCGCTACCGGCGGCGGCGCCCCCTGCCGCGAAGGAAACATCGAGGCCATAAACCAGGCCGGAACGAGCATTTACCTCAAGATGCCGAACCGGATACTCGTCGCACGGCTCTGCCGGAACAAGTCGAAACGACCGCTCATCGCCGGAAAAACCGACCGGGAGGTCGAGGATTTCGTCGCCAGCTCGCTCGCCGAACGTGAACCCTTCTATTCGCAGGCCTCGATAACCATCGACTGCGACGGCCGAAGCGATGACTATATAGTCGAACATATCGTCCGCCACCTGGAAAACATGAACGAAAATAATACAAATACAAAATAACACGAAGCTATGGTCCTGTTTTTTGCAAAAAATGACAAGGTTTACGCCGTCGACACAACCGTGGCGGCAAATCCAGAAACCATCGAACGTCTCGAATGGCTCTTCTCGGGCGCCAAAAAAGTCGAAAACGACTCGGTCGCAGGTAAATTCGTCGGCCCTCGCCGCGAAATGATTACCCCGTGGAGCACAAATGCCGTCGAGATAGTCCAGAACATGGGTATCGAGGGTGTCAAACGTATCGAGGAGTTCACTGCCGAAACCGAATCGACCCCCTTCGACCCGATGTTGAACCGCCACTACGACGGCCTCGACCAGAAGATCTTCACTATCGACAAGCAGCCCGATCCGATCGTCCACATCGAGGACATCGAAAGCTACAACAAGGCCGAAGGTCTCGCCCTGAGCGACGACGAAATCGCATACCTCAAGAGCGTCAGCAAGAAACTGGGCCGTCCGCTCACCGACAGCGAGGTGTTCGGATTCTCGCAGGTCAACTCGGAACACTGCCGCCACAAGATCTTCAACGGCGAATTCGTCATCGACGGCCAGGAGAAACCGTCGACCCTCTTCCAGCTCATCAAGCGTACCACCAAAACAAACCCGAACCGTGTCACATCGGCCTACAAGGACAACTGCGCATTCCTGCAGGGCCCGACCGTCGAGCAGTTCTCGCCCGAACAGCATGACCGGCCCGACTACTTCACGGTGAAGGATTTCGAGAGCGTCATCTCGGTCAAGGCCGAAACACATAACTTCCCGACTACGGTCGAACCTTTCAACGGCGCCGCTACGGGTACCGGAGGCGAGATCCGCGACCGCATCGCCGGCGGAAAGGGCGCTTTCCCGATCGCCGGAACAGCCGTCTACATGACCGCCTACCCGCGTCTGGACGATTCGCACCGCTGGGAGGAGCAGACCCCGCCACGAAAATGGCTCTACCAAACACCCGCCGATATCCTCATCAAGGCCTCGAACGGCGCCAGTGATTTCGGAAACAAGTTCGGACAGCCGCTCATCTGCGGTTCGCTGCTCACCTTCGAGCACAGCGAGAACGGAAAGGAGTACGGTTACGACAAGGTAATCATGCAGGCCGGAGGTATCGGTTACGGACGCAAGGCCGACAGCATGAAAGATGAACCCAAGCCCGGCGACAAGGTGGTGTTGCTCGGCGGCGACAACTACCGCATCGGAATGGGTGGCGGAGCCGTTTCGAGCGTCGCAACGGGCGAATACCAGAGCGACATCGAGCTGAATGCCATACAGCGTTCGAACCCCGAGATGCAGAAACGCGTCTACAATGCAATCCGCGCCATCAGCGAGGAGGATAACAACCCGATCATCTCGATCCACGACCACGGTGCCGGCGGCCACCTGAACTGCCTGAGCGAGCTGGTCGAGGCAACGGGCGGCACGATCGACATAGACAAGTTGCCGATCGGCGACCCGACCCTCTCCGACCGCGAAATCATAGGCAACGAGTCGCAGGAGCGAATGGGGCTGGTCATCGGGTCCGAGCACATCGACCACCTCAAGCGCATCGCCGACCGCGAACGCGCCCCAATGTACGAGATCGGACACACGACCGGAGACATGCAGTTTACGTTCGTCGACAACCGCACCGGCGAGAAGCCCATCGACTGGCAGCTCGAAGACATGTTCGGCAAGGCCCCGCGTACCATAATGCGCGACAAGACCACAAAGACCGAATTCGATCCGGTACAATACTCCACCACAAACCTCATCCCGCACATCGAGGAGGTGCTGCAGCTCGAAAGCGTTGCCTGCAAGGATTGGCTTACGAACAAGGTCGACCGTTCGATTACGGGAAAGATCGCCGTACAGCAGACCGTCGGTGAGGTGCAGCTGCCGTTGAACGACTACGCCGCCGTGGCACTCGACTACCAGGGCGTAGCTGGCATAGCCACTGCACTTGGCCACGCTCCCATAGCAGCCATGATCGACCCGAAAGCCGGTTCGAGACTGGCCATTGGCGAGGCACTGACAAACATCGCGCTGGCTCCGCTGGCATACGGTCTCAAAGGTGTATCGCTCAGTGCCAACTGGATGTGGCCATGCCGCAACGAAGGTGAGGATGCACGTCTGTACGAGGCTGTCGAAGCGGCCAGCGACATGGCCGTGGCTCTCGGAATCAACATACCCACAGGCAAGGACTCACTCTCGATGACCCAGAAATACCGCGACGGCAAAACCGTTTACGCCCCGGGAACGGTCATCATAACCTCGGCCGGCGAGGTCGACGACATCAAGCTCTGCGTCCGTGCGGCATTGAAACAGCGTGAAAGCCGTCTTATCTATGTCGACATGTCCCGCAGCGCATTCGAACTCGGCGGCAGCGCTTTCGCCCAGACCGTCGGACGTATCGGCGACAAGACCCCCGACATCGCCTCGGCTGACTACTTCGCCGCCGCATTCGGGGCCGTCCAGAAACTCGTCCACGAAAAACGGATCCTGGCCGGTCACGACATCTCGGCCGGAGGTCTGGTCACCGCAATGCTCGAAATGACATTCGCCGACAACCGTACAGGTATCAATGCCGACCTCGACCAGCTCGGCGAAGCAGACCTCATACGCCTGCTCTTCAGCGAGCGCCCGGCACTGCTGCTCCAGGTCGAGGATGCCGGATACGTACTGCAGAGTCTCCATGCGGCCGGAGTCGACGCCTTCGACATCGGCGCGGTAAATCTCGGACGCAGCTTCACGATCAAGGCCTGCGGCGTCGAGTTCGAACTGTTGCAGGATCATCTGCGCGACCTGTGGTTCAAGAGTTCGTACCTGCTCGACTGCCGTCAGAGCGGACCAAAGAAGGCCGCCGAACGTTATACCAACTACTGGCAGCAGCCCCTGCAGTTCAAGTTCCCCGAGGCGTTCGCCGGTACGTATGCCGCCCTCGGGATCGATTCCAAACGCCGTGTCAAAAGCGGTGTGAAGGCCGCCATAATCCGCGAAAAGGGTACAAACGGCGACCGTGAAATGGCTTATTCGCTCTATCTGGCCGGTTTCGACGTCAAGGACGTTACAATGACCGACCTGATCAGCGGCCGCGAAACCCTCGACGAGGTCAACATGATCGTCTTCTGCGGCGGTTTCGCCAATTCGGACGTCCTCGGTTCGGCCAAGGGTTGGGCCGGAGCCTTCCTATACAACGAAAAGGCCAAAGCGGCGCTCGACCGCTTCTATGCCCGCAAGGATACCCTCTCGCTCGGCGTATGCAACGGCTGCCAGCTGATGATCGAACTGGGGCTCGTTACGCCCGAAGATGACCGGAAACCCCGAATGCTTCACAACGACAGCCACAAGTTCGAATCGGCATTCGTCGGCGTCGATGTCATGCCGGGCAATGCAGTCATGTTCTCGTCGCTCGCCGGATCGAAACTCGGTATATGGGTGGCGCACGGCGAAGGCCACTTCTCGCTGCCGATGCCAAAGGAACATTACAATATCGCCTTGCAATACAGCTATGCCGAGTATCCCGCCAACCCCAATGGCAGCGACCATGCCGTGGCAGGTATCGCCTCGGCCGACGGCCGTCACGTGGCGATGATGCCCCACCTCGAACGTGCCATCAAGCCGTGGAACTGGGCCCACTACCCCGAAACCCGCAACGATGAGGTCACTCCGTGGATCGAGGCATTCGTCAACGCCCGCCGCTGGATCGAACAGAAACTCAAATAACCGGTAACGATGTCCGAGATGCAAAATCAGCCGATAGGAGTCTACGACTCGGGAATGGGAGGTCTCAGCGTATGGCGCGAGCTGTACAAGGCCTTCCCCGAAGAGTCGTTGACTTACCTTGGCGACGGCAAGAACTGCCCTTACGGCGACCGCTCGGCCGACGAGGTGCGGCGGTTTGCCGATGAGGCCGTCGGAACACTGATCGGCCACGGCGCAAAGCTGGTCGTCGTGGCCTGCAACTCGGCTACCGCCGCCGCTATCGAATTCCTGAGGGCAAAGTATGCACAGATACCGATTGTCGGCATGGAACCAGCCATCAAGCCGGCGGCTCTCTCGACCCGCAGCGGCGTCATCGGAGTTCTGGCTACCGCCGCCTCGCTGAACGGAGACCTGTTCCACCGTACGGCAGCCCGTTACGCCGACAACATCCGTGTCATAACGGCCGTCGGAGAGGGCTTTGTCGAAATTGTCGAGCAGAACAGAATCGACGCCCCCGAGACCGAACAAACTGTCCGCCGGATCGTCCAGCCGATGGTCGACGCCGGTGCCGACCACATAGTCCTCGGATGCACCCACTACCCCTTTCTGCGTGAGGTCATCGAGCGTGTCATAAACGACCCTTCGGTAGTCATAATCGACCCGGCACCGGCCGTTGCACGCCGGACGGGAGACCTGCTCGACCGTTTTGCACTGAGGGCACAGGCTGGTGCAGAGCCCCGTTACGAATTCCTGACATTCTCCGGCGAAGAGTATCGCAAAAAGTTAGAAACCACGGCTTTCAGCCTCGCTGCCCGATAAAAAACCGGACAGCCGCGGCGGAAAACAATTTTTTTGTCGTATCTTCGTAGAATAATTGTAAAGCCATGTCACCGTCAAAAAACAGAGACAACCAGACCCCGAAACAGAAAAACAGAAACGGCGCCCATAACATGCGGTGGACGGTCGGATTGATACTGCTCTTTTTCGGCATCTATCTGTTGTTCGCCGTGGTGTGCTACTTCTTCGACTGGAAAACCGACTGCAGCAGTCTGGTCGAATATGCCAAATTCAAGGGGAATCCCGAACGTCTCGCCCTCATAACATTCGAAAACCCGTGCGGCCGCAGCGGCGCCATGCTCGCAAATGCATTGATCGGAAACTCGTTCGGACTGTTCGGAATCATCGTACCGCTACTGATCATAATACTCGCCCTCAGAATAACCCGCCTCAAAATGCTCCACCTCAACCGGTTGATGAGCATCGGGATTCTTGTGCTCATCCTCGGAATGCTCACACTCGGATTTATCTTCAAAACCAGTTGTGATATATTCGGCAGCGGCCTCGGCGGAAAATGGGGGATCGCCGGTACCGAAGCAATCGTCTCGACAATAGGTGTAATCGGCACCGCCCTGCTGCTGCTCGGCGGCTGGATTCTCACGGGCGTATATATCAACCGCAGCTTTATCAAGACAGTGAACCGCGCCGGTGAGGTGATTGCCGACAGCAGCCTCAAGGTCGGAAAGGCCGCAATCGACCTGGTGGTAAAGAACGGTGAGAAACATATCCTGCACAAGACCTCGGAACATGAAGCTCAGAAAGCTGACGACCAGGAGCCTGTACCGTCGGCACAATCCGAAACCATACCGGCAGCGACGGCACCAGAGGCCGCTACAGAACCGGAGCCGGAGAGCGAGCTGGACAACGTGCAGCCGGTTATCGACCGTCCGGATCACTTCACCACCATCACTGAACAGCCGATCGGAAACGATTCGGCCCGGGAGCAGGATTTCGAGATCGTGGTCCGCAACAGCCCCGACGGCGAAGAAGTGCAGGAGACGGAGATTGAAAACGAAACGGAAGAATTTGCAGAAGTGGCCGAAGAGGCTGAAGAGGTCTTCGAAACTCCGGAAAAGAGGGAAGAGTCCGGATTGCGGACATTCACCATATCGGACAACGGCGAGCGCATGGACAACTCTTCGGTACCAGCCGCTGCGGCCGGTTCCGACTCTTCCACCGCAAGCGCAGCATCCGGCAAACCATCCGTCAAAGGCGACGAGAACGGCCTTCACATCGTCGTGATCGACCACAAGGACAAGGAGGTCAACGAAGCCGACATCGACGACAGACTCTACGACCCGACCAAAGATATCCCAAAATACCAGCGGCCGCCCGTATCGCTGCTCGAAGACCACTCGATGGATGTCGAGGTCTCGGACGAGGAGATTTTCGAAAACAAGGAGAAGATCAAGGATACTCTCCAGAACTTCGGCATTGCGATCTCGAAGATCAAGGCCACTGTCGGCCCGACCGTGACGCTCTACGAAATAGTTCCGGCCCCGGGCATCAAGATCTCAAAGATCAAAAGCCTCGAAGACGACATAGCCATGAGCCTCAAGGCCCTCGGAATACGTATCATCGCCCCCATGCCCGGAAAGGGAACCGTCGGTATCGAGGTCCCCAACAAGGATCGTGATGTGGTCTCGATGCTCTCGGCAATAAAGTCGGCCCGGTTCCAGCAGTGCAACTACGAACTGCCCGTCGTCCTCGGCCGCACAATCCAGAACGAAAACTTCGTCATCGATCTGGCAAAGATGCCGCACCTGCTCGTCGCCGGCGCAACAGGCCAGGGAAAATCGGTAGGCCTCAATGCCATCATCACATCGCTGCTCTACAAGAAACACCCCTCGGAACTGAAATTCGTCATGGTCGACCCCAAGCGCGTCGAACTCTCGCTGTACGCCCCGCTCAAAAACCACTTCCTCGCAAAGATGGAGAGCGAGGAGGATGCAATCCTCACCGATACCCAGAAGGTAATATACACCTTCAACTCGCTGGTAATCGAGATGGAAAACCGATACGACCTGCTCCGAAAGGCATCCGTAAAGAAAATTACCGAGTACAACGAAAAGTTCCGCAACCGCCAGCTCAACCCTCAGAAAGGCCATCGTTTCATGCCGTACATCGTGGTTGTGGTCGACGAGTTCGCCGACCTGATCATGACCGCCGGCCGCGAAATCGAAACCCCAATAGCCCGTCTGGCACAAATGGGCCGTGCCGTCGGACTGCACCTCATAATCGCTACGCAACGCCCCGAAGTAAAGGTCATCACAGGCCTCATCAAGTCGAATTTCCCGGCCCGAATCGCTTTCCGCGTCATGTCGATGGTCGACTCACGGACCATCATCGACCAGCCCGGAGCAAACCAGCTCATCGGCCGCGGTGACATGCTCATAAGCCTCAATTCGGAACTCACCCGTATTCAGTGCGCTTTCGTCGACACGCCCGAGATCGAGAAGATTATCCAGTTCATAGCCTCTCAGCCCGGATATCCAAATCCATATCCGCTGCCCGACTACGTACCCGAAAACAGCGAAACCCAACTCGCTTCAAGCGGCGAAGCTATGAAGTTCGATCCGCTCTTCCCCGAAATAGCCCGCTGGATCGTGCAGAACGGACGCGCATCGACATCATCCATACAAAGCAACTTCGAGGTCGGATTCAACCGCGCCGGACGTATCATGAACCAGATGGAGAAGGCCGGAATCGTTGGCCACCCGCAGGGCAGCAAACCCCGCGACCTCAATGTGACCGACCCGTATACCCTCGAACGTATCCTGCAGGATCTCGGACTCAGCACGTCTGATCCCGTCCGGACAGAACCCGCAGTCACCGTACACAATCCTCAGCCGGCATCACTTTCGTTCAACGACTTAACGACTCGACTACAATTATGGCAAAGTTGAAATACATAATATCGGCAATGGCCGCAATACTGACAATGACAACGGCCGTCGGCTACGCTCAAACGCAGAATACGCCCGATGCAGCGGAACTCGTCAAACGCATGTCTGCAAAGATCAAGGCAATGGGAAGTTACGAGGCCGATTTCAGTGTCGAGACGGCCGGCCAGCCGATTCACGGATACTATGCCGTCAGCGGACAGAGCTACTACCTCCGCATCAATGAGGCCGAAGTCTTCTGCGACGGCTCGAAACGTTGCGAGGTGATTCCCGAAAACCGCGAAATAACAATAGATATCGTCAGCGACCAGACCGACCTGCTATCAAATCCTGCACGGGCGTTCGAATTGCTTGACAGCGATTTTTCGATCGGTTTTGCAGATCCCGGCCAACCTTCACGAGCCAATATTGCCCAGCTCCGACTCGTCCCGACAAAAGACGACTTCCCTTTCGGAACGATATATGTCGAGATAGATCTCGGAACATATCTCCCGAAGTCGATCTGTTACGACTTCGACGGCGACCGGATCGACATCCGGATCGACGCGATCCGCAAGTTGGAACATGCCGACACTTCGCTCTTCCAGTTCGATGCCGCCAAATATCCGGATTATGTGGTAATCGATCTCACCGAATAACCCGCACGCCGGCATATATCAAACGGCGCAATCAGGCGGCCAGCGGCAGGACACGGTAAGATCCGGAAAGACACAGTAAGACAACGGAATAACGGCAGAACGAGGCGTAACGTAGCAGTACAACGACAGAACAGCAACAGAACAGCAGCGGAACACAGCAGGCCAGCAACGAAACGCGGCGGAACAGATCTCTCATGTAGGAGCAGCTGCCTTCGACTACCGGAACGCAGAATACCAAAAACACAGGAAACAGAAGACGAGACCATCGGGTCAACGTGTGGCCTACTCGGGGGAGGAAAGCCCTGCCCCGCGTAGGTTGCAGTCTGAACCCCTGCCCGGCGTAGAATGGCAGTATGAGATCCTGACACCCTCGCACTCAAGTGGTCTCAAGCCGCCACCCGCAGGCTAATAGCCCAGGATACGCATCATCGAGCGGTAACTCTGCTCCTTGGCGAACAGACGGGTATAGTATTCCGAATCACCCTTCTCACGGTCTATGATAATATGTTTCGGAGCCGGTATCAGGCAGTGCTGTATGCCGCCGAACCCGCCGAGTGACTCCTGGTATGCACCAGTATGGAAAAATCCGATGTACTGCGTTTCACCCGCCGTCAGCTTGGGCAGGAAGATGGCATTGGTGTGCGACTCGCCGCTGTAATAATCCTCGCTGTCGCAGGTCAACCCTCCCAGGAACACACGCTGATACTCCTTGTCCCAGTTGTTTATGGCAAGCATGATGTAACGCTGCTTGATTCCCCACGTATCGGGCAAGGTGGTGATGAACGAGCTGTCGATCATATACCAGAACTCACGGTCGTTCTGCTGCTTCTGGTTGACGATCGAATAGAGCACCGCACCGCTCTCACCCACCGTAAACGATCCGAATTCGGTAAACAGATTCGGCTCCTCGACATCGTTCTGATTGCACCACAGCTTTATCTGCGCAACGATCTCCTCGGCCATGTATTCGTAATCGTATTCGAAATTGAGCGAGTTCTTGATCGGGAAACCGCCGCCGATATTCAGACTGTCGAGTTCGGGACACACCTTCTTCAATTCGCAATAGACGTTGATACATTTGCTCAACTCGTTCCAGTAGTATGCTGTATCCTTAATACCGGTATTGATGAAGAAGTGAAGCAACTTGAGCTTGAACTTCTTGTTGGGTTTGATCTTCTGCTTGTAGAAGTCGACGATATCGTTGTAACGGATTCCGAGGCGCGAGGTATAGAAGTCGAACTTGGGCTCCTCCTCGGATGCGATCCGGATACCAACGTTGCAGCTTCGGGTCAGTTCGCCGTCGAAAAGATCGATCTCCTCCTTGTTGTCGAGAACCGGAATGGTATTCGAGAAGCCGTCGTTGATCAGCGAAATGATATTCTCAACATATTGCGGACGTTTGAAGCCGTTGCAGATGATGTAACGGTCCTTGTCGATCACGCCGCCCTCGTGCAGGGCCCTGATAATGTGAATGTCGTAGGCCGACGATGTTTCGAGATGGATATCGTTCTTCAGCGCCTCCTCGAGCACGAACGAGAAGTGCGACGACTTGGTGCAATAGCAATAGTTGTAATCGCCGTTATAATCGACTTTGGCCATTGCAACGTTGAACATTCGTTTCGCACGGCTTATCTGCGATGAGATTTTGGGCAGATAGGTAATCTTGAGAGGTGTGCCGTACTGCTTGATTACATCCATCAGTGGGACGTCGTTGTAATAGAGTTCCGCATCCTTGACTGCAAACTCATCCTGCGGAAAATCGAATGTCTGTTCGATCAGGTCGATGTACTTGTTTTTCATCTCGAATAACCAAATGTAAGAAATCCGATCGAGCTACTTCGAAAATTTCTGACCAAAGTAATCGACTCGGATTGAATTGATTTTTGCGATGCAAATTAGGCAATTATTTTTAACATTTACAACCGTCCCGCCCGAATATTCAAAAAAGAGTGCGAAAATATCGTATTCTGCAAAAAAAAACGTAATTTTGACTCGATTAAATACCGCTTCAAAATGATCTGCCGCTATATTTCACAATACCTCAAAAACCATAAACGATTGACCGTCCCTCACCTTGGAACGTTTCTCTTCAATGCCGAGTCGAACGAAATACTATTCTTCGACCTGCTCAAAAACGACGACGGTGTACTCCGGCAGCTACTCGTCAACGACGGGTATACACAGATCGACGCCGCCGGAGCAATCGACCGTTTCGTATTCGAGGTACGCCATAGGGTCGAGAGCGGCGGCACATACACTCTGGAAGGTATCGGACGGATGTCAAGAGGTTTCGACGGCCTCTACCGCTTCGAATACGACCCGAACGCCGGACGTAAAATCGCAGTTCCGGCCGAGGATGTCGCAAGAAACGCCACTGAGCCCGCAGCAGACACAACTGCCGAAAGCCGCAAGGTGCCGCAAAACTCCGTACGCGAACCGGCCGACGAAGGCTATGCTCCTGCAGCCCCGACACCGGCCCCAAGCAACGATGCTGCCGAGATCCGCAATGCGGCAGATAATCGCGGCGCCGGCCCGGCCGTAAAGGAGCAGGAGAACGGCCCCGACAAAACGGCACACGCCGCCACCGCACCGCGGCAGACGGCTTCAACTTCACAACCGCAAAACACACCCGGCACCGAAGACGCCGCCGGAGCACAAAATAATGCCGCAACAAGCCGCACGGCAGATGCTACGCCCAACACCGAGCCCAGGCAGCCGGAGAGTCCGCGCACGGTAAACGATGCCATCGGCAAACAGCGTTCGATCATCGAACCCGAAGCGTATGTCAAGGGTCTGCGATACGGCAAACCGGCCCGTCCCTCGAAAGACGACCTACGTTATGTCGGCCACAATCAGCGCCGGCATGTCGACAAATTCATCATCATAGCCATCGTAGCCGCCATATTGGCTGTCGCAGCAATCCTTTACGGATACTTCAACAACCGCGCGATGTCGGATGAATGGATCTACGACGATCCCGTCGAAACCGTTCAGCCCGACATGCCGCAGCCGGCCCAGATACAAACCGATGCCGAATAACCGACAAACTTACCCACTCTAACATCTGAATTGCCATGGACCTACAATTACTCAAACAACGATTCGGCATAATCGGCACGAGCGAAGCCCTCAACCGTGCCCTCGAAGTGGCCGTCAAGGTCGCACCGACCGACCTGTCGGTTCTGGTAACCGGCGAAAGCGGAACCGGCAAGGAGTTCTTCCCGCAGGTCATTCACGCATACTCGTCCCGAAAACACAACCAATATATCGCCGTAAACTGCGGCGCAATTCCCGAAGGTACGATCGATTCGGAGCTCTTCGGCCACGAAAAAGGTGCCTTCACCGGTGCCTCCGAAGCCCGTAAAGGCTACTTCGAAGAGGCCGACGGCGGAACCATCTTCCTCGACGAGGTCGCCGAACTCCCCCACTCGACCCAGGTCCGGCTGCTCCGCGTGCTGCAAACCGGTGAATTCATGCGCGTCGGCTCGTCCAAGATCCAGAAAACAAACGTGCGAGTGGTCGCCGCAACCAACATATCCCTGCAGGAGGCTATCTCGGCCGGCCGGTTCCGCGAAGACCTGTACTACCGTCTGAACACCGTCCCCATCGAGGTCCCGCCACTGCGCGAACGCCGCGAAGACATATACCTCCTGTTCCGGAAATTCGCTTCCGACGTGGCTCTCCAGTACCGCATGCCGACAATTACCCTCGACGACCAGGCCCGAAAAATGCTCGAAGAGTACTACTGGCGCGGAAACATCCGGCAACTGAAGAATGTTGCCGAACAGATCTCCGCAATCGAAGAGGCCCGCGTCATAACACCACAGATTCTGGCGCGGTATCTGCCCGAACAACACAATACTTCGTCGACATCGATCGTTTTGGGATCGGCACGCCCCGCCCCGACCGACATGAGCGACGAACGGGAACTGCTCTACAAGGTGCTCTTCGACATGCGCAGCGACATCAACGAACTCAAGTCGATGGTAAACCAACTGCTGCACAACTCCGGCAACAGCAATTCAGGCCGCACAGCCGGTGAAATTGCCGGATTGCTACCCACCACGGCCCATTCGCACAATTTCGAGGAACCGGCCCAATATGCCGACAGCGAAGATGTCACAAACGAATCGCAGCACCCTTCGGAAATGACCAAGGCCGAAGCTCAGCGCGAACAGATCATCAAGGCCCTGCGCCGGAACAACGGTCGCCGCCGCGATGCCGCCCGCGAACTCTTCATGTCGGAACGGACGCTGTACCGCAAAATAAAGGAGCTCGACATAAAGGAATAGTCCACAAAACAAACTCCGGAAATACCGCTGAACGTGAAAAAGATCATCGCCATAACACTTGTGACCATAGCCGCTGCGGCAGCTATGGCCGTAACCCTGACCGGATGTTCGGTCAAATACACCTTCTCGGGAGCTTCGATCCCGCCGGCCGCCAAGACCGTCAGCATCGCATACTTCCCGAACAATGCCGCAATGGTCGCGCCGATACTCAGCTCGACCCTTACCGAGGCCCTTCAGGACCGCTTCTCGCGCCAAACCCGCCTGCAACTGGTCAACGAAAACGGAGATCTCGCCTTCGAGGGTGAAATCATAAACTATACTTCGACCACCGCCTCGGTATCGAGCAACGAACAGGCCGTACTGAACCGTTTGACAATCACCGTCAGAGTCCGGTTCACGAATGTCTACGAACCCGAAAACAACTTCAGCAACAAGACTTTCACGGCATTTGCCGACTACGAATCGACACAGCTGCTGCAATCCGTCGAAGGTACGCTGATTCCCGAAATCGTCGACCAGCTTGTCGACGACATCTTCAACGCTTCGGTTTCACAATGGTAGAGATGGTCAAGATGGATACGACTAAAGCCGACAATCCGATCGACGCCCTGCTCGCCCGACAAAACCAAGGCGAACAGGCTATAGCAAACGCCGCACACGACTCCGTGCTGCTCGAGGCGCTCGACAAGGCCATCTCCGAATATGAGTGGTACACCTCGGCCCGCATCATTCGGCGGCTGGTCTCCGGAAAAGAAGACCCGCGCCTGACACTCACGCTTTCATCCCGGGCCTCATCCCCGTTCGAGATGCAGGCCGTCGACGGCCGACGTCTCGTCGAACTCTCCGACGATGACATCATCGACCGTTTCCTCAGTTCGGGCGACTACCGTATCGTGGCCGAAGAGGAGTCGGCCGACTCGGCTCCCGACATTGCCCAAGCCGCCGACAACGACCCCGAAGGCGAATACGTCAGCGAGGAACTCGCAAAAATATATCTCGATCAGGGACTTTACGACCAGGCAAGCACAATATATCGGCAATTAAGTTTGCATAATCCCGAAAAAAGTGTTTACTTTGCCGAGATTATTGCGCGAATAGACAAACTGAAAAGTAATCAATAACAAAACAATTATAGAGAAATGCTTTATACTATTTGTATCATTCTGATTCTGATTGCAAGTATAATCATCATCGGTGTGGTTCTGGTGCAGAACCCCAAAAGCGGTATGGCTGCCAACTTCGGCGCATCGAACCAGGTTATCGGCGTACGCGAAACCACGAACTTCCTCGAGAAGGCAACCTGGACTATGGCGATTGCCATCGTTGTATTGAGCCTGTGCGCTACAATGGCAATGGATAAAGGCCGTGTTGCCGAGAGCAATGCCGCAATCACCAAGGAGAGCGAAGCTATCATGGAGAATATCGGCAATCAGGCAACGATGCCCAATCAGGTAGACATGCCGGCAGCTCCCGCACAGCAGCAGCCTTCGCAGGAGCCTGCTCAGCCCGCCGACGCCGAGTAATCTTTCCGAGGGGGGGGGTAAAAAACCAAGTGTTAAAGCGGATTCACTGAAAACAGTGAGTCCGCTAATTTTTTATATATAACACCTATATTTTATAACGGCCATCTATAATTTATAAAGGCTATTTATAACCGGCCATCGGGCTTCCTCCTGTTATCCCCATCTTCTCTTAATGATTGCCTGCCCAGTCGAAAACCGGACAGCAGACCTCCGATAATAAATCTCTGCCAACACCCGGCAGTAAGTCTCCGAAAACACCATCCAGCCAACAGGCTCCTTATCTCCAATTCAGGAACTGGCTTTTCAGCCCCCTCGACAGTTTGTGCCGGATAACAGAAATGGCAGGCATATACTCCGCAACCGCCATCTATCAAACACAGACCCTATCCACACTGTTCCCCCCCCCACCATTCCCACAACCGCCCACAAAGCCTCCCGACAATGTTACAGAACGGTTACGAACAGGTTAATTCGATGTGACGAATCCCGCCCGCTATTGGCCGCCTCTAATATAAAAAGTACCTTTGCATAACGGTTTCTGGCAGGCAACATGCACTGCTTAACGTCAGGACTAATATCTAACACATTATTTATAATGAGTGCAATTTATACCTTTATCATCGTCATCCTTGCGATCCTGGCCGTAACGGGACTCTTCGTCGGCGTCAGCAACGATGCCGTCAACTTCCTCAACTCCGCCCTCGGATCAAAAGCCGCCCCTCGAAAAGTAATCCTTACGGTTGCATCGGTCGGTATCATCATCGGTGCCATAACGTCAAGCGGAATGATGGAGGTCGCTCGAAGCGGAATGTTCAACCCTTCGTTGTTCACATTCCATGAGGTTATGCTACTGTTCCTCGGTGTAATGTTCGCCAACATTATACTGCTCGACCTGTTCAATACCCTCGGCCTGCCTACCTCAACTACCGTATCACTGATATTCTGCCTGCTTGGTTCGGCCATCGCAGTCTCAATATACAAAATCGCCGCTACGCCCGATACAACGTTCAGCGACCTCGGATCATACATCAATACCGCACGCGCAATGGGTATCGTTTCGGCAATACTGTTGTCAGTCGTCCTCGCATTCACATGCGGTATGATCGTAATGTACATCTCAAGATTGATCTTCACGTTCCGGTATGCCAAGATCTTCCGTCATTTCGGAGCCATGTGGTGCGGACTCTCCCTGACCGCAATCCTCTACTTCGCCCTGTTCAAGGGTCTAAAGGCCCCGCTCGGAAATACCGATTTCATGATCTTCATTTCAGAGCATATCCGAATCGCTATCGTCATAGCCTGGGTCGTTTGCAGCATAATCCTCTGGATCCTCCAGCGGTTGAATGTCAACATTCTCAAGATAACAATCCTCGCCGGCACATTGGCCCTTGCACTGGCATTCGCCGGTAACGACCTCGTAAACTTCATCGGTGTGCCCATCGCCGGATTCGACTCCTACAAGATGGCCCTCGATGCGGGCAACACCGAGATGTTAATGGACGGCCTCAACCAGTCGGCGCCTGCCAATTTCCTGTTCCTGCTCGGCGCCGGAATCATAATGGTCATCACGCTCTGGACATCCAAAAAGGCAATGCACGTCACCCAAACCGAACTCAACCTCTCGAAACAGGATGAGGCCGAGGAGCGGTTCGGATCATCGCTCTTCTCGCGGACCATCGTTCGCGCCGTGCTGAACATGAACAACTGGTACAGCCGTGTAGTGCCGCAGAGACTCCAGAACTCGATCTCAAAACGTTTTGCTCCGCTGACCGATCAGGAGCGTACGAACGCTTCGTTCGACATGATCCGCGCAACCGTAAACCTCACCACTTCGGCAATACTGATCTCGATTGCGACATCCTACAAACTGCCGCTCTCGACTACATACGTTACATTCATGGTGGCAATGGGTTCGTCGCTCGCCGACAGGGCCTGGGGCCGTGAAAGCGCCGTATACAGAATTACCGGCGTCATGACCGTCGTTGCTGGATGGTTCGTAACCGGTTTCGGGGCATTCCTCATAGCCCTGGCCGTAGGTTTGGCTCTCATCTATGGCGGTACGGTGGCCGTAATCGTAATTTCGGTGCTCTGCGGCTGGCTGCTCATCCACAGCAACTTCAAAAGCAAGTCTAAAGAGGCAACCGAAAAGGAACAACCCGCTGAAGTGAAGATGAAGGATGTAGTTCAGCAGTGCATCGACGAGGTCTGCGACACGATGGAGAAGATCACCCGAATATACGACCGTACGCTGATCGCCGTATTCAAGGAGAACCGCAAGGTTCTGCGCGAGATGGTCAAGGAGTCGAACGAACTCTTCTACCAGTCCCGCGAACGGAAGTACAAGGAGCTGCCCACGCTGCAGAAGCTTCAGGACAGCGATATCAATACAAGCCATTACTATGTTCAGGTGGTCGACTACCTGAGTGAGGCAACGAAGGCTTTGGTACACATCACGCGGCCCTGTTTCGACCATATCGACAACAACCACGAAGGCATGACCAAGGAGCAGATCGAGGATCTGATGGACATCAACGACGAAGTAGAAAAGATATACCGTCACATCAACCAGATGCTCAAATCGAACGATTTCTCCGATATCGACCAGGTTCTCGAACAACGTGACCACCTGTTCGAATCGATTGCCGAGGCTATCAAGCGGCAGTTGAAACGTATCAAGAACCGCGAGACCAGCACCCGTTCAAGCATGCTGTACCTCAATATTCTGAGCGAGACCAAGACACTGGTACTCCAGTCGCGAAACCTGCTCAAGTCGCAGCGTTACTTCCTCGACAACCAGAGCGTATCGACTCAGAATACTGTGGCACAAACACAACCCTCGGCACAGCAACAGAGTTGATAGTGTCAGCCAAAAACAACGATTCCGACCGCCATCGATGACAGGCGGCCGGAATCTTGACCCAAGGATGGGACGATCACGTAATTCGTCACAAAACGAGTATCAGTAGCAAGTTCTCAATTTGTGCGTGGTTGGTCTCATCCTTTTATTTTTATCTCGCGCCCAACGTTCAATCTCTCGCTCCTGCGTTCTCCATCCTTCCTGATGTCGGGTTACGCGTGTGCTCACGGCATTAAAGCACCGTCCGTGAATCAGCCAGGAACGGCAACCGCAGGTCCTTGTCCGAGACGATCAGTTCATCGGCGCGGAGGCCGAACTCCGTCAAACGCCAGTCTACGCCAATCAGCGGGTCATCCCAACGGATACCGCCCTCATCCGAAGGCGCATAGTAACGGTTGCAACGGTAACAGAGCCGTGTAGAATCGGCCAGCGACAGGAATCCATGTGCAAACCCCTCGGGGATGAACATCTGACGGCGATTTTCGGCAGTTAGCAATTCCGAATGCCATTGTCCGTATGTGGGGCTGCCGTTGCGCAGATCGACCGCAACGTCGAGCAGTGCTCCCGATACGGCCCGTACCAGTTTTGCCTGCTGCCGGGTCCGCTGGAAATGCAGTCCGCGCAGTACACCGCGATGCGACATCGATTCATTCTCCTGCACGAAGGTGACATCAATACCGGCCTGACGGTACTCTTCAGCCCGGAACGTCTCCATGAAACTGCCGCGCGAATCCTCGAACAGTGCCGGCTCCACGACAACCAATCCCTTGACTGGCGGATATGTGAATACGAAATTCATGATTCAATTCTGAGAACTATTGTGCAAATGTACGCAAAAATCGCCGCTTTACAGATATGTCCCTGTAACAATTTATAGTCCGGAGGGCCGAAAACCTCAACCCAAAATACAACGACAGCGCATGTTTTGTTGCAAAACATGCGCTGTCGTCTATCGAATCCGACGCATCAACCGCCGGCAGTTGCCTCTCTTTCCAAAGATCTATCTCTCGAACTTGCCGTGGCAGTGCTTGTATTTCTTGCCCGAACCGCACGGACACGGATCATTGCGGCCAACCTTCTTTTCGACCTGTACCGGCGCCGGTTTGCTGCGGTCGCCTGCCCCGGCCTGGGCCGCTGCCTGCATGCGCGATGCCTGAAGCTTGTTCACATCCACCTTCGGACGTTGCTGCTGCTCGCGGCGTCTTGCCGCAGCCGGATTCTCTCGTACCGGAACATAAGCCTTGTTCAGAACAGACAACACCTCACGGTTGATCTTCTCGAGCATCCGGCTGAACAGATCGAACGACTCAAGCTTGTAGATCAACAGCGGGTCCTTCTGCTCGTAAGTCGCATTCTGGACGCTCTGGCGCAGGTCATCCATATCACGCAGATGCTCGCGCCAGTTGTCGTCGATCGTCGTGAACATAACCATCTTGGTGAACATGCGGAATACTTCGGCACACTTCGAGTCCTTGCACTTCTGGACGTTCACGGCAACATGATAGCCCAGCGTACCGTCCGTAATCGGAATGTAGATCGTGGTATCCATCATATCCTTGCGATCCTCGTAGACCCGCTCCATGACCGGTGCCACAACATCCGTAACAGCCTTGGCTCGACGTGCATAGGCATCCTGAAGATCCTTGACGATCAATTCCGACAATTCGTGATGTTTTGCATTCGAATAGGTCTGCTCGTCGAACGACGGACGGACCGCTACCTGGCGGATCATCTCGATACAGAAATCCTCGAACGCCACGCCCGAATTCTTCTCCACGAACGACTCGGCATAGTCGATCATTATGTTGTTCAGGTCGATATCTATACGCTCGCCGTACAGTGCGTGACGGCGGCGGGTATAGATCACCTCACGCTGCGAGTTCATCACGTCGTCATATTCGAGCAGGCGCTTGCGGATACCGAAGTTGTTCTCCTCGACCTTCTTCTGGGCACGCTCGATGGCCTTCGACATCATGCCTGCCTGGATCACCTCGCCCTCCTTCAGGCCCATGCGGTCCATCATGGCGGCGATACGCTCCGAGCCGAACAGACGCATCAGGTCATCCTCCAGCGACACGAAGAACTGCGACGATCCCGGGTCACCCTGACGTCCGGCACGGCCTCGCAACTGACGGTCGACACGACGTGACTCATGACGCTCCGTTCCGATGATCGCCAGACCGCCGGCCTTGACAACCTCCGGAGTCAGCTTGATATCGGTTCCTCGACCGGCCATGTTCGTGGCTATGGTAACCTGGCCCGTACGGCCCGCCTCGGCAACGACCTGTGCCTCCAGCTGGTGCTGTTTGGCATTCAGGACATTATGCTTGATGCCGCGCAGTTTCAGCATTCGGCTCAGCAACTCCGAGATCTCCACCGATGTCGTTCCGACCAGTACCGGACGGCCTGTCTTGACCGTGGCGATGATCTCCTCGATAACGGCGTTGTATTTCTCGCGTTTTGTTTTGTATATCAAGTCATTGCGGTCATCGCGGATAATCGGGCGGTTGGGTGGTATCACCACAACATCCAATCCGTAGATACTCCAGAACTCACTCGCCTCGGTCTCGGCCGTACCGGTCATACCGGCCAGCTTGTGGTACATTCGGAAGTAGTTCTGAAGCGTGATCGTCGCAAAGGTCTGCGTCGCCGCCTCAACCTTGACACCCTCCTTCGCCTCGATGGCCTGATGCAGACCGTCCGAATAACGACGTCCCTCGAGAATACGGCCCGTCTGCTCGTCGACGATTTTCACCTTGTTGTCCATCACCACATACTCGACATTCTTCTCGAACATCGCGTAGGCCTTCAGCAACTGCTGAACAGTATGCACGCGCTCCGACTTGACTGCATAATCGTTGATCACCTCATCACGCTTGACGGCCTTCTCCTCGGGAGTCAGATCCTGCTTCTCGAGTTCGGCAACCGTCTCTCCAATATTGGGCAGCACGAAGAAGTTCTCCTCGCCGATGCTCTTCGACAACGCCTCCTGGCCCTTATCGGTCAACTCTACCGAATTGAGTTTTTCGTCGATCACGAAATAGAGATCATCCGTAATCTCCGGCATACGGCGGTTGTTGTCGGCCATATAGACGTTCTCGGTCTTCTGCATCAGCACCTTGATACCCGGTTCGCTCAGGAACTTGATCAGCGGCTTGTATTTCGGAAGACCCTTGTGGGCGCGGTAAAGCAGAATGCTGCCCTCTTCGGTCTTGCCCTCCGAGATCAAACGGCGGGATTCGGCCAGCAACTGTGTCACGAATGATTTCTGAATGTTGTAGAGGTTTTCGACCGTCGGGCGGTACTGCTCGAACATCTGGTCCTCGCCCTTGGGCACAGGTCCCGAAATGATCAGAGGCGTACGGGCATCGTCAATCAGAATCGAGTCGGCCTCGTCGACAATGGCATAGTGCAGATTCTCGCGCTGAACCAGATCGGCCGGCGAAGAGGCCATGTTGTCACGCAGGTAGTCGAAACCGAATTCGTTGTTCGTACCGAAGGTGATATCGGCCTGATAGGCACGCTTGCGCTCTTCGGTATTCGGCTTGTGCATGTCGATACAGTCGACCGTCAAACCGTGGAACTGATACATCGGGCCCATCCACTCGCAGTCACGGCGAGACAGATAGTCGTTCACCGTAACCACATGCACGCCCTTGCCGGCCAGCGCATTGAGGAATACAGGCAGCGTCGCCACCAACGTCTTGCCTTCACCGGTCGCCATCTCGGCAATACGGCCGCGGAGCTTTTCGTCATCCGAATTCTTCAACCCCTTGACCCGTCCCAGGTGCAGGACGACACCACCGAACAGCTGGCTGTCGTAGTGGACCATATTCCAGGTTATCTTGTTTCCGCCGGCCATCCAGCTGTTGCTGTAGACGGCATTTCCATCCTCGTCGATCGTAACGAAATCCTTGCGGGCCGACAGGTCACGGTCAAACTGATTGGCCCGAACCACAACCTTCTCGTTCTCGGCAAAACGGCGGGCCGTCGACTTCATGATTGCGAACGCCTCCGGCAGGATACGATAGAGTTTCTCCTCGATCTTGCGGTTGACCTCCTCCTTCAGCACGTCGATACGTTTGCCTTTGGCCTCCTTGTCGTCCAGCCACTTGGCCTTCGCCTTGTCACGCTCGCGCTGGTCCAGCTCCTCGAACGAAGGTTCTGGCTGATCCAGTTCACTTTTGAGACGTGCGATTTCGGTCTCCTCGGGTGCTATCTCATCGGCTATCGATTTCCGCAATGCCGCACTATGCTCACGCAACTCGTCGTTCGACAATGCATCGATATCGACATATCTCTTCTTGATCTCATCTACGAACGGCTGTATCAACCGACGGTCCTTGTCGGCCTTCGAGCCCAGAAACAGTTCAATGGTCTTCTCTAATATGCCCATTTATCGTAATTGTTTACAGTTATATTCCACAAAAAGTTATATCTTACAAAAGTAGTATTTTTTCGCCACATTACCTATTTCAAAGCCTTTTTTATCGCACGCCGCCCGAACAGACACTCGTCACAGCGCCCCGACTTGCAGTATTCGTTGTAGAGCTGGAGCAGCGCCTGCGAATCGAATGCACTGCAAACCGGTACTCCAGCATTGCGCCAACCGCGGATTATCGAATTGTCCTCGGCACGGATATTCTCCAGCAGATCTATCGCCCGTCCGCGCAACTCCTCGCGATCCATCCGCGCCGAATAGAAAAACTGAAACGGAACTATCAGATTGATTGCTATCAGATCGGTCTTGCCGCGCCCGAGACGCTTGACCGACGAACCCGACAACCGTGCCGGCAGAGAGTGGTTGGTCCAGTAGTCCGACGCCTCGACCGCAAACATCGATGCAGCATCGTCCGAAGTCCGGCACTCGATCGCCTTCGAAAACGAGAAATCGCCCAAATGTACGAAAGCGGCTATCTGTGCCAGCCGCAATACCGGATGGTTGCGCGGATTGACACGTACCAGATCACAGTCCGACTGGTGCATGGTCTGCAGCGTATATTTATGCCTGAGATAATAGAATTCGCTCTTCAGCCTCGATACGTACTCATCCTCCTCGTACATGTCGAGCAGTCCCGATGCCCCGAGAAGCATCGCCTCGATTGCGACCAGCGACTCGCGCTCGCGCTGAAGGTAACGGACCGGGACCATGCCCGCAAGACGCATATAGGCATCGCGGTTCTTCACGTCGCCCATCACGCGCATCAGCATCGTATAGAATGTCTGGTTCCAGTCGCCGTCACACGAGATGAAGATCCGCTCCAAATCGCCGTACTTCCGCGAAATCCTGTCGAAAAACAGCCCGGTGAAGAGATCGCTCCGATGCAACGAGTCGAGCCGTTGCAGACGCTCGCCGCAATAGAAGTCCGATGACCCGCTGACCAGCCGGTTGTATTCACGACGGACGGCATCCGGGATCGTCACCCGAACCACCGGCAACATGCGGCCTCCGCGGTCGAGCGTAACCCCGCATTCGGCCGTGGCTGTAAAACGGGCAATGCAATGCTCCGCAGCCGAACGGTCGTCGCCCAACAGGATATCACCGCACAGACGTTCACCGTCGACAACCACGCGAGCCCCATGCATAATGCCACGTTCGGAATCCGGTTCTCCGGCCGATTCGACCGTAAGCCGGCGGCCGTCGGTGCATTCGAACTCGCGCAATACCCAGCGCGGTTCGCTCCACAACAGTCGCAGCAATAGGTTATCGGCTTTCGACGGCATCGCAATCAAAACATGTTGAGTTCGAGAAGGGCCTCTTCCGACATCATCGACTTGTCCCAGGGCGGGTCGAAGGTCAGGATCACATTCACTGACTTAACACCCTTAACCTTGGCCACCTGCACGTTGATATCCTCGACAAGCATGTCGGCCATCGGACAGTTCGGGGCCGTCAGCGTCATGCGGATCGTCGCCACGCCGTCCGGCGTAAAGTCGATCTCGTAGATCAACCCCAGATCATATACATTAACCGGTATCTCCGGATCATAGATATTCTTAAGCGTCAGAACAATATCATGTTCGACACGCGTAATCTCCTCAGGAGTCATCATTTCGCACCTCCGTTACTGCGGTCCAGCGCCGCAAAGGTCGACGCATAGAGCCGCATCTGTTTTATCATTGCCAACAGGCCGTTGCTACGGGTCGGCGACAGGTTCTCGCGCAACCCTATGCGGTCGATGAAATAGAGTTCCGTTGACAGAATCTCCTCGGGCGTCCGGCCGCTCAGAACCCGTATGAGCAGCGAGATGATACCCTTGGTGATAATGGCATCGCTGTCGGCCGTATAGATCACCCGACCATCCTCCTCGCGGGCATCAACCCATACGCGGGACTGGCAGCCCGAGATGAGG
>URTU01000007.1 GCA_900550925.1 uncultured Alistipes sp.
GGTGTTAGCCGATCGGCAGGTTTGTGGTCAACAGTGAGATTTCGTTGGGAACGGCCTGCAGACGGTTGCATTTTCCGCGCATGATCTCGAAGACGTCTGGATTCTTCTTGTGGGGCATGATGCTCGAACCTGTCGTGAACTCGTCGGGGAACGACACGAACCCGAAATTCTGGCTCATGAACAGGCAGACATCCATCGCAAAGCGTCCGAGTGTCGAAGCGATTGCTGCGATGGCGTATGCGGCGGCACGTTCGGTTTTTCCGCGGCTCATCTGAGCGGCCACGACGTTGTAGTGCATGGTTTCGAATCCGAGCAGTTCGGTCGTCATGCGACGGTTGAGCGGGAACGACGACCCGTAACCGGCGGCCGAACCTAACGGGTTCTGGTCGGCAATGCGGTATGCGGCTCCTAACAGTTGCACATCGTCGATCAGCGCCTCGGCATAGGCCCCGAACCAGAGTCCGAATGATGACGGCATGGCGATCTGGAGGTGGGTATAGCCGGGCATGAGCGTATCCTTGTGCTGTTCGCTGAGCAGCTGCAGGCGGTCGAAGAGTTGGTGGACGCTGTCGGCGATGGCCCGCAGTTCGTCGCGCATGAAGAGCTTCAGGTCGACCAGGACCTGGTCGTTGCGCGAACGTCCCGAGTGGATCTTCTTGCCGATGTCGCCGAGTTTGCGAGTCAGCAGTGTCTCGACCTGCGAGTGTACATCCTCGACGTCATCCTCGATCACGAAGGTGCCGTTCTCGGCCGAAACGTAGATCTCCTGCAGTGCTTCGAGCAGCTTGTCGAGCTCTTCGCGGGTCAGCAGCCCGATCGTTTCGAGCATGCGTATGTGTGCCATCGAACCCTCGACGTCGTATTTTGCAAGCCGCAGGTCAAGCTTGCGGTCGTTACCCACGGTGAATTCTTCGATTTTCTTGTCCGGCTCGAAGCCTTTGTTCCAGAGTATCATGGTGTTTTGGTCGTTTTTATTGCTTTTGGTTTAATTCTTTGGCAAGTTGTGCGATGTAGCGGTGATAGAGTTCGAGTCCCTCTTCGAGCTCCTGTTCGAGGATATATTCGCCGGCGGTGTGCGAACGGGCCGATTCACCGACTCCCATCTTTAGCGACGGGAATTCCGCCATGAGCGCCATGTCGGACGTTGTGGGTGAGACGAACGTTTTCCGTCCGAGGGCCACGGCTGCGCGGACCAGCGGATGCGAATCGTCGATGGCCGAGGCGCGGACACGTGTCGAACGCGGTACGGCATCCGAGTCGATCGCATTGCGCAGCAGCTCGACGGTCTGTTCGTTGGTATAGGCATCGGTTGTGCGGACGTCAACGACGAACCGGCACTCGTCGGGGATGACATTGTGCTGCGTTCCGGCGGCGATCTGTGTAACAGTGATCTTTATCGGGCCTAGGAGCTGCGACTCCTTCTCGAAACGGAATGAGCGCAGCCGGTCGATATCCTTGATTGCGGCATAAATGGCATTCACACCCTCCTCGCGGGCGGCATGTCCGCTTTTGCCGTGGGCCGTGCAGTCGAGCACCACCAGTCCGCGCTCGCCGACGGCGGCATTCATTCCGGTTGGTTCGCCGACAACCGCCATCGATACGTTTATGTTGCGACGCTCCAGTTCGGGCAGCAGGGCCCGCATGCCGTGCTCACCCATCACCTCCTCCTCGGCCGTGATGGCCAGCAGCAGGTTGAACGGCAGTTCGGCATCGTAGTACGAGCAGAAGGTGGTTATGAGTGTCACCACCGATGCACCGGCATCGTTGCTGCCGAGTCCGTATATGCGGCCGTCACGGTGGATCGGCGTGAAGGGGTTGTCGGTATATGCGGGCGATGGCTTTACCGTATCGTGATGCGAGTTGAGCATCAGGGTCGGTTTTGCCGGATCGTAATCGCGGCTCAGTGCCCAGACGTTGTTGAACAGGCGGTTGTGAGCGATGCCCTTGCTGCGCAGGAACATGCATACCGCATCGGCCGTGGCGGTCTCTTCGCGCGAAACCGAGGGCAGTGATATGAGTTTGTCGAGCAGGGCGATGGTCTCATTGAGTAATTTCTTGTCCAACATGGCGGGTTGTTTAATTGTTTGTTTTGCAGCCGGTGACGAGTGTACCGCTGTTTTCGGTCAGTTCGGCCGAATGTTTTATTGTTACGCTGGCGACGCCGGCTCCGAGGGCCCGGAAGGCTTCGTCAATCTTCGGGATCATTCCTTTGCTGATGGCGCCCTCCGAGCGCAGTTGTTGGTAGTTTTCCGGATTTATCTCGGCAATGACCGAATCCGGATCATCGACATCCCGCAATACGCCCCGTTTCTCGAAACAGAGCATCAGGTCGGTCGGTGCGATTCGGGAAGCGGCGATAGCCACGGCCGAAGCGACGCTGTCGGCATTGCTGTTGAGCAGCGATCCGTGTCCGTCGTGGGTTATGGCGCAGAAGACCGGAACGATCCGTGCATCGAGCAGCGTTTTCATGAAATCCGTATTGATACGGGCGGCATCGATGTCGCCTACGAATCCGAAATCTATCGGTTGGGCGGGACGCCTTGTTGCCGGAATCATGTTGGCATCGGCGCCCGACATGCCGATCGCATTGCAACCCCGGGCCTGCAGACCGGCGACTATGTTCTTGTTTGCCAGGCCGGCGTAGACCATCGTCACCACATCGAGCGTCTGGCGGTCGGTTACGCGACGTCCGTTGATCATTTGTGTCGGGATTTCGAGCTTCTCGCTCAGCCGCGTGGCCATTTTGCCACCTCCGTGCACGAGGATCTTCGGATAGGGCAGGCGGGCGAAATCGGCAATGAACCGCTGCAACGCCTCCTCGTTGTCGATGACGTTGCCGCCGATCTTGACTACTGTAATATGGTCTTGCATATCTGTTTTTGTTCTAAGTCTGTTCTGCTCGGTGCCTGAATCTGCGCGTTTGTGTCCGGCTTTCGGATAATTCACCAGTTCCGTTGATAATTTTTTCTCTCCCCCCTCTGTTCCACTGGGTATTTTATGTTTGCCGGACTGGAACTGTCCCGGGCACCCATTTCGCGGATGGCCTAAAGGGATTCGAGCAGGCGTTTTATGACCACCTGGGCCGAAATTTCACGGTTTGCCGCCTCCGGAATCACAAGGCTGCGCGGCGACTCGATCACCTCGTCCGTAACGATCATGTTGCGGCGCACGGGCAGGCAGTGCATGAAAAAGGCGTTGTCTGTGAGCGCCATCTTCTTCGAGTCGATGGTCCAGCTGCGGTCGCGGCTCAACACCTTTCCGTAATTGGGATCGGCATAGGCGGCCCAGTTCTTCGCATATACGAAATCGGCTCCGGCCAGGGCCTTCTCCTGGTCATACTCGACCTTGGCATGGCCGACGAACCGCTGATCGAGCTCGTAGCCCTCGGGGTGGGTTATCACGAAGTCATAGCCTGCGGCATTCATCCACTCGGCAAAGGAGTTGGGTACGGCCTGCGGCAGGGCATTGGGATGCGGGGCCCACGACATGACCACCTTCGGGCGCTCCTTGGTCTTGTGCTCTTCGATGGTGATCAGGTCGGCAAAACTCTGCAGCGGGTGGCGCGTTGCGGCCTCCATGCTGAATACCGGACGTCCCGAATAACGTATGAACTGTTCGAGAACGCGCTCCTCGTAATCTTCGGCCTTGCTCTGGAAGCGGGCGAAAGACCTGACGCCGATAATATCACAGTATGAACCCATTACGGGAATTGCCTCAAGCAGATGTTCAGCCTTGTCGCCGTCCATTACCACGCCGCGTTCGGTTTCGAGTTTCCATGCGCCCTGGTTCACGTCGAGCACCATGACATTCATTCCGAGGTTCATGGCAGCCTTCTGTGTGCTGAGGCGCGTACGCAGGCTCGAATTGAAGAATATCATCAGCAGGGTCCGGTTCCGGCCGAGCGAGGTGTATGCAAAACGGTCACACTTTATTTCGAGCGCTTCGGCGACGGCAGCGTGCAGGTCGCCTATATCTTCGACGCAGGTAAATTTCTTCATCGTTTTCGTAAGTGTATGATTCGTTACAAAATCTCGTTCAATGCATTGAGGAACATGTCGGCTTCTTGACGGCCGATGCACAATGCCGGCAGCAGACGTACAGTCGTAGCACCGGCACCGCCCGTGAATATGTGCTTCTCGAAGAGCATCCGGCGCCGCATCTCCGGAGCCGAACCTTCGACCTCGATGCCGATCATGAGGCCGCGGCCGCGGACATCCTTCAGCTTGGGCATCTTTTTCAACTCGTCGAGCAGATAGCTGCCGACTTGTTCTGCATTGGCAATCAGATTTTCCTGTTCCATTACATCAAGTACCGCAAGAGCTGCGGCGCAGGCCAGGTGATTGCCTCCGAATGTGGTTCCGAGCATTCCGGTGCGTGCCTCGAACTCCGGTGAGATCAGCACTCCGGCCATCGGGAAACCGTTGGCGATACCTTTGGCGACGGTGATCAGGTCGGGGCGAATTCCGGCGTACTGGTGGGCGAAGAATCGACCCGTACGACCATACCCCGACTGTATCTCATCGAGGATGAGATAAACGCCGTAACGCTTTGTAACTTCGCGCAGTGCACGCAGAAAATCATCTGTCGGCATCTTGATTCCGGCCACGCCCTGTATGCCTTCGATCAGTACGGCGCAGAACTCTCCCGAAGCGAGTTTTTTCTCTACGGCTTCAATATCGTTCAGCGGCACGAACTCGACGTTTGCGGTCCGGTTGAACGGCGAGACTATCTTCGGGTTGTCGGTTGCGGCTACGGCACCCGACGTACGTCCGTGGAAGGCCTCTCTGAATGCCAGCACCTTGGCTTTGCCCGACTGGAACGAGGCCAGCTTGATGGCGTTTTCGTTTGCTTCGGCGCCCGAGTTGCACAGGAACAGCCGGTAGTCGTCGTAGCCGGACATGTGCCCGAGCCGCTCGGCGAGCCGTGTTTGCAGGGAGTTCTTGACCGAGTTGGAGTAGAACCCCAACCGCGATACCTGCTGTGAGAGCATTTCGACGTAGTGCGGGTGCGAATGGCCGATCGAGATGACGGCATGGCCGCCATAGAGGTCGAGGTACTTTTGGCCGGCATCGTCGTAGACGTAGCAACCCTCTCCGCGAACCGGTTCCACGTCGTAAAGCGAATATACTTCGAACAGATTCATCTGGTTGTCTATTAATTAGAAAGCATTCGGTTTGAGGTGCAGACCCTCGCGCTCGTCGAATCCGAACATCAGGTTCATGTTTTGCACGGCCTGGCCCGACGCACCCTTGAGGAGGTTGTCGATAACCGATACGGCCATCAGCTTCGAGCCGTGCTTCTCGAGGTAAACCAAAGCTTTATTTGTGTTTGTTACTTGCTTGATATCCACATTTTTGTTTGCAACGAACGTAAATGCGGCATCGCGATAGAAATCGGAGTAGAGTGCAACGGCCTCTTCGATCGTAAGTGTCGAATCGGTATAGGCGCAGGCGAGGATGCCGCGGGCGAAATCACCGCGCATCGGGATGAAATTGATGCCGGCGGCAAATCCCGTTTGCAGGTTGTGCAGCGTGCGTCGTATCTCGAGCAGATGCTGGTGCTCGAAGGCCTTGTAGACCGAGATATTGTCGTTGCGCCAGCTGAAATGTGTGGTCTGGCTCGGCTTCACTCCCGCACCCGTCGAACCGGTAATTGCCGTTACGTTGATCTCGGAAGCGAGCATCGAGTTTGCGGCCAGAGGCAGCAGCGCGAGCTGGATTGCCGTGGCGAAACATCCCGGGTTGGCCACCGAGACGGCCTTGCGGATACGTTCGCGATTGACCTCGGGCAGGCCGTAGACATATCCGTCCGATTCGTCGCGGAAGTCCTGTGCGAGGTCTATCACCCTGAGCCCTGCGGGTCTCGGGTTTGCCTCCCAGAAGCGGCGGCTCTCGCCATGCGCCGAGCACATGAAGAGCAGGTCGACCGACGAGAGGTCGTACGTGTCGCAGAAACGCAGTTCGGTTTCACCGTAAAGCCCGCCGTGTATGTCGCAGATGCGGTTGCCGGCGTTGCTCTGCGAATGCACGAATGCCACCTCGACCTGCGGGTGGTTGATGAGCAGGCGCAGCAGTTCGCCGGCCGTATATCCGGCGCCTCCGATTATTCCGACCCTGATCACTTTCCGTTGCGTTTTTGAACGTTGTAGTAAATCTTCATCTGGTTGCCCAGTATCTTGGTGAAGCCCTTGACATCGTCGGCGGTCCAGGCCTTGTTGACCTCGCCGTATTCGCCGAAGTCGGTCTTCATCAGGTCGAAGGTCGAATCGACACCCACGAGCGTGTAGCAGTATGGGCGCAGGATCAGTTCGACGGTACCGGTAACGTTCTGCTGCGCATTGTCGAGGAAGCACTCGATGTCGCGCATCACCGGCTCGAGGTACTGAGCCTCGTGCAGGAACATTCCGTACCAGGTTGCCACCTGATCCTTCCAGTAGAGCTGCCACTTGGTGAGGGTATGTTTTTCGAGCATCTTGTGTGCGGCGATGATGAGTATCGGGGCGGCGGCTTCGAATCCCACGCGGCCCTTGATGCCGATGATCGTATCGCCGATGTGCATGTCGCGGCCGATGCCGAACTTCGAACCGATCTTCTCGACGAGGCGGATTGCCTCGACCTTGTTGTCGAACTTCTGGCCGTTGACGGCTGCCAGTTCGCCCTTTTCGAAGGTCAGCTTGAGACGCTCCTCGCCGGTTGCGGTGATCTGGCTTGGATATGCGCTTTCAGGCAGTGTCTGGTCGGAGTGCAGAGTCTCCTTGCCGCCGATGCTGGTTCCCCAGAGGCCTTTGTTGATCGAGTACTCCATCTTCTTGAAGTCGGCCTCGTAACCGTGCTCCTTGAGGTAGTTGATCTCATACTCGCGGGTCAGGACCATGTCGCGGGTCGGGGTGAGGATCTCGATTTCGGGAGCGAGGATCTGGAACGTGAGGTCGAACCGTACCTGGTCGTTTCCGGCGCCGGTCGAGCCATGAGCCACGTAGTGCGCACCGATCTTCTTGGCGTACCGGATTATAGCCATTGCCTGGAAAATTCGTTCGGACGATACGGAGATGGGGTATGTACCGTTTCGCAGGATGTTTCCGAAGACCATGTATCGGATGCTTTTCGAGTAGTATTCCTGAGTGATGTCGAGCGAGACGTGCGACTTTGCACCGAGGCGGTATGCACGCTCCTCGATCGAGGCGAGCTCCTGGTCGGAGAAACCGCCCGTATTGGCTATTGCCGTGTAGACATCATAACCCTTCTCTTCGGAGAGATATTTGACGCAGAACGAGGTGTCGAGACCTCCGCTGAACGCCAGAACGACTTTTTTCTTTTCCATTGCTGTGAATCTATTTTGAGAATTTTTTGTTGTTTGCTGTTTTTTTTGCGGGCGGCGTGTCGATCGGGGCCCGACAGGCCGCATCCGGTCGTGTTGAACTGGATCGGCCGATGTATTGAGAAGTACGGTCTTCGCGTTTTGCGAGACGCCCGGAGAGGGGCCGGGAAACCTTACTTCAAGTGGAATATCTTTCGCATTCGGTTTTTGAACATCATGATGTATGGCGACCACCACGAATGTTTTTCGACCGGCACATTGGGATCGTAGAGCATTCCTGTACAGAGGCACATGCGTCGGTTGTTTCGTTGGAGGATGTCGTAGTTGCAACATCCCTGGCAACCTTGCCAGAACTCCTCGTCCTGAGTCAGTTCGGAGAAGGTGACTGGTTTGTATCCGAGTCGCGAGTTGAGTTTCATGACCGGCAGCGAGGTTGTTATGCTGAATATTTTGGCGTACGGGAATCGTTTTCGGGCCAGTTCGAAAGTCTTCTCCTTGATTCGTGCGGCGAGGCCCATATGGCGGTATTCGGGATCGACGATCAGACCCGACGTGGCGACATAGTCGCCGTGACCCCAGCATTCGATATAGCTGAATCCGACCAGTTTGTCGCCATCCAGCGCCACGACGGCCTTTCCGCCGTTGATTTTTGCTGCTATGTATTCGGGCGACCGTTTGGCGATGCCCGTACCGCGTTGCAATGCCGATTCGTAGATCAACGTGCAGATGCGTTCGGCATATTGTGCATGTTGTTTCTCTGCGAATGAGACGCTAATCGCATTGATATTCATTGATGCTGCAAAAAATTAACTAACCTTTTTCAATAACCTTCAATAACCTGCATAGGTGCTTGCAAAGATACATTAAAAATCACGATATGTACACATCCGAACGACATTTTACACTTATTTTTACCCGATCATTGCAAACCGGAGCCGATTTGTTTAACTTTGCCCGAAACCATAACAACGTTCGATATGCGTAAATATGTAGTTCTGCTGCATCTGCTGCTGGTAGCGGCGGTTGCCGTTTCGTGCTCCACGGTAAGGGTGTCGGAGCGTACGGGTAAAGTCAGAGACCTGCCGGCGCGCAAGGCATCGGCATTGACAGGCAGTCAGTTTGCCGAGAAACTCATGGGGGTTGATCCCGATGAGCGCGAAGAGCTGATCCTGGCGGAGATCCTTGACGGGAATTTCCCTGATTTCATGCGCCGCATGGCCGAGATCCGCACCTCGGTCGAGGTGGACGGCAGGGCAGTGGAGGTGCGTTATTACGTGATGCCGGACTATCTCTCGGTGGGTTGCGACAGCGATTTCATACGTGTGCCGATGCAGCCGGCGACGGCTCAGAAGATAGCCGACAGTTTCGGATGTTTCCTCTCGACCAGCAAGATCTGCGACGATGTCTACGCGGCGGCGGTGGTGAAGCTCGAACCCCGTCCGCTGACCGAGCGCCGCGAGGATTGGGCAACCTTCGTGCAGCACGATTCGATCATCGAGTCACAGCGGCAGGGACGTACGGGTCTGATCGCCGGCATCAAGAAGGATGTGGTCATTACCGACAGCATACTGATGAATCCCCGTTCGCACCGCCTGGCCCTCTATGGCTGGCACCGCCTCGACGGCAAGCCGATTCAGCCGGTCTATACGGGCCATGTCGACTGGTATGTCGATTACAGCCACGGTTTCCGGCTGGTTTACCGTACGATATATGTCGACGGCCGCCCGATGGACTATGTCGACGTGATGCATGACGACCGGTTGCGTCCGGCCCTGACACGTGACCCTTGGGGTAAGTACCTGCGCTATCCGACCGGGGAGGACGAGCAATGAGAACCTGTCTGGTTGCATTTGTGGCTATGTTGATGATTTCGTGCAATCCGGCTCCCGATCCCGTGCAGCGCATCGATGAACTGTTTTCGTCGCTGTATCCCGATCCGGCGGCTCCCGGGACGGCCGTACTGCTGATGCAGGGCGACAGTATCCTGTTCGAGAAGTGTTACGGGCTGGCGGACCTCGAAACCGGCGAGCCGATAACGCCGCAGACGAATTTCTGTTTGGCGTCGATCTCGAAGCAGTTTGCGGCCACGGCGATCCTGCAGCTGGCCGAACGGGGCGAGTTGTCGCTCGACGATCCGCTGAGCAGGTTTTTCCCCGAGTTCAAGGCCGGTTTTTACGACTCGATCACCCTGCGGCATATCCTCAGCCATACGTCGGGTATTCCCGATGCCCGTCCGCGCGACGACCACGATTTCGTATACTATTCGACCGATGTCGAGTCGTGCCGCTACATGATCGACCTCGACCGCCTGAATTTCGCACCCGGGACGCAATATGAATATGTAAACCCGACCTACCAGCTGATATATCAGATTGTGGAGCGTGTGACCGGTGTGCCGTTCGAGGAGTACATGCGCCGCAACATATTCGGACCTGCGGGGATGGATTCGACGCTCTATTTCGAGGCGGGGCGCTATATACCATCGATGTCGCACGGATATACGTTCGACGAGAGTGCGGGCGGTTATGTCGAGTGCGATTACGGCGAGACGGCATTCTATGCTTCGAAGGCTGACGGTTGTCTCTATTCGTCGCTTCACGATTTCGCACTGTGGGAGAAGGCCCTGCGCGGGAACTCCATAATCGGCGAGGAGTCGAAGCGAGAGGCCTGGACGCCGCATGTGATGATTCCGGAGGATGCCGCTTACGGATACAATGTCGATACGGGTTACGGCTACGGCTGGTTCATTCAGCGCACGCCGGGCCGCAGCGACTGTATCTATCATCTGGGTGACAACGGCGGTTACCTGAATTATGCCGGCCGGATTCCGGACAAGGGTATACTGCTGGTCTTCCTTGCCAACTGCGACCGTATCGACCGCATAGCTACGGCCGATGCGGTGTATGATATCCTGCGCGAGGCAGGTATCATCTAACGGACTGTGTCCGGGAGTGCCGTTCGTATGTTTGTAATCGGATGGTGACTGCCGGGTGTGGATCGGATGTGGGGCGGAGGTGGCTGAAATCGGCTCCGTGCGGAGGATCTGCCGCCGCTTCGGCCGTCGGGTGAGCCAAACTTAACGTGTGGCATCCGTGGATATGATATTTTCTTGCCATTATATTTGGTATTTTGGCAATTTTGATCTACTTTTGTTCCCGCTTAACAGAAATGTTTCAGATAAGCGGCCCGGAGAGTTGGGTGAGTGGCTGAAACCAGTAGTTTGCTAAACTGCCGTACGGGTAACTGTACCGGGGGTTCGAATCCCCCACTCTCCGCAAGGTGCACTGAATGGGTGCATGAGTGCGATGATTGAACGACAGACTTTGAGGTCTGTCGTTTTTTTTGTGCTTGCCGGAGACGGACATCCTGTATTTGCCTGATCGAGAGGCTGCCAGCGACGGTTGTGCCGATATGCTGTTGGCAGAACGGCCGGTGGCAGGTCGGCATAAAACGGGTCACGTATCCGGCGGCAGGCTGCAGTGCCCCCCCCTCTGATCCCTCGCGGTGGGGCGGGGTAACCGTGACGGCGAATAACAGCAATACGGCGAATAACAGCAATACGGCGAATACAATTAATATAAAAACATCCGCCTGACCGTATGGGCCGGGCGGATGTCATTAATCTTACGGACGTTGGGCTGCTGCCGGAGATTTGGTCGTCAACCAACGGCGGCCCTGCCGCGCATCAATCAAAGAATCTTGCCGAGATACTCCTTGAGCGAAGCGACATAGTTGTCCAATGCCGCACGGCCCTTGTCGGTAAGGCGGCATGAGGTGCGGGTCTTCCTGCCGACGATCTCCTTGCGTACGTCGATGTATCCGGCAGCGGAGAGTTTGTCGATCTGTACGCTCAGATTGCCGGAAGTGGCCTGTGTCTGCTCCTTGAGGTAGTTGAAGTCGGCCTCCTCGACCGAGAGCAACAGCGATACTATTGCCAGTCGGAGTTGGGAATGGAGTAAAGGATCGAGTTCCTGCATTGTTACTGGATTTTGGCCCGTACGACGTGTGCGGGAATGACCATGAAGTAGAGGAACGAAGCACCGAACAGCAGGTTCCATGAATTGTCGCATGTGCCGGTAATGAGCATGTATATTGCAACCAGCAGGCCTGCCAGGGGAGGCCATACGAACCATTTTTCTTTTATGACGAGGCCGGTCATAGAGGTCCCTATGCCGCCGTAGATAATCGAGAGGGGCATCATCAGCGAGAAGTCGATATGGCCGATCAGTGCGCCGATTGCGGCTATTGCGACTACGGTGAGTCCGAACATGCTGCCGATGACTTTCCAGACGTTTGCGAGCATGCTGTCGAGATATGTTGTGACCTCCGGCTTTCGGCTTTTGCCGGTGAGCGACATCCACAGGTAGGGCAGGAACATGGCGAACCAGATTAACATGAATCGCATGTTGCCGGTCAGGCGGATCGCCAGCCATGCCATGACGGCAATTGCGACGGCTGAATAGCCGTAGAGCAGGAATGCATCAAAATCCTTTCTTGTCGACGGCTGGTTACGGGTCTTGCGAATCATCTCGGAGATGAGGTCGAGACTCTCTTTTTGGTTGATTGCTTTGTCTTCCATGGTCTGAATTGTTTTGAATTTCAGGTTGTTTTGAAATTTTGTTGCCTTAAGGGAACCGACCTGCGCGCTTTTGTCAGTCCTTTTGTTACTGCAAATATAAAGCGGTTTATTTTATAAACCAAATTAAAGTGCAACTTTTTGCAGAAAAATTATGGCATGAGGATATAATCACAGCAAGGGGGAGGATGATTTGTTGTGGGGACGGGTCGGTGGGGCGGGAACTGCTTGTTGGCTTTTGGGGATTGCTGTTGTGTATTTCCGGTGTTTGGATGGATTTCGGTTGAATATCTTCGATATTGGACTCTGCTGGTGGGTGAGCGGGAATTTTGTGCCTGGGAGGACTTTGTAGACTGTATGGAGATGGTGCCTGTAAGCGGCGATCGGGGCCGTAACCAGTCATTCTTCGGATGGCAAAACATTGATTTACGGCTCCATGCCTGAAGGCTGATCACGCCGGGCTTTCTGTTACGGTTTATTGCCGGCCCCGAACGCTCAAGACTTTCACGCAGAAATTTGCCGGTTCAGCGAATGCCGTATTGATTTTTCGGCGGGATTTCTGGACGTTAAACAAAAAGATTCGATATATTTGCAACAGTTCCGGATGCCGGAGCGTCCGGACATACATATTTTTTTGGATGTTATTGTTTTGATCTTCTAAACTCAAACTTCGCAACTTTGAAATAGAACGGAGATCGACACAATCGGACATCCCATGCAACAGATATTGATCGTGTACATTACGACCGGCATGTCGTATGCACGCTCATATATCCGGCGTGGGCTGTCTGTGTCGCTTATTCGTTCTAAGGCAGCGAAGGCCGGAGTTTAGGGTAAGACGATACGGCAACCTGCGCTTTTTTCATGGATATGTTCGGCAATACGTCGCTACTGAACCGATATCTGGTTTCGTTCCTTGCATCACGCAATGTCGACGATCAGACCGTGTTGCGTACTGACACGTGGGTATCCGGCATTGTACGTACTGAAAAGGTTGTCATAAGCGGATTCCATTCGCCGTTGGAGCGACATCTGCTGGGGCGTCTGCTCGCAAACCGCCATCCAGTGGTCATGGTTCTCGGACGGACCCTGTACAGGCGTTTTCCGGAAGGCGTGGCCGAAGCGGTGGCCGAAGATAAAATGCTGATTGTTTCGCTTCGCCGCTATTCACGACATAGTTTTTCGTCGGCGCAGATCCGCAACTGGTATGTGACGGATATTGCCGACGAGATGGTTTTTGCCGGCCTGCATTCGGGTAGTTCGCTGAATGTGTTGTACGATATGAGACGGTCGGAGGGACGGCCGACGGTGGTTTTATGATTTTGGCCAATGGGAATTCTGCCATTCTTACAAAAAATGACCGGCCGCCCAATCCTGGGCAGCCGGTCGTATTTTGTCGTGCAGTGGACGTCAGTTGATTTCTGCCGCCCTTCCGTCATGGTAAAGCGTTGCAGCCGATCAGGCATGCAACGCTCTACGGGTGTGCACCTTAGTCGATATCGATCAGGTTGAACTGCTTGTCGAATTCGAGCGAGATGTCAAAATTGTTGGCTTGCAACAGTTCGACCTCATATTTGCGCTTGTCGCGTTCGATCTTGACGATCTTGTAATCGGTGAAGTTCGTCTTGATGTAATTCATAATAGGTTCGGGAATCAGATCAGTCGGAATCGATACGTGCTCTCCGTCTACCTCTGTCCACTCGCCGTTACGGTCGAACTGAACTTTTGTGCTGTTGGTGAATAAGACTTCGTATTTGACCTCGAATAACTCCCGTTCGCTCTTGGCGAATGCGACTTTCTCCTGTTTGTAGTATTTCTGGATGAACTGCTGGGCTGTTGCGGGAAGCTGCGATACGGTGATCGGACGGTCTTCATCGGCTTTGGCAACGCCGGTTGAGATAAGTATTGCGCTCAGGATTGCAAAAATTGTCTTTTTCATGGTTTTCAGAATTTTTATTGTTAATTATGGTTTATTAGTTTTCGTACTGCAAAGGTATTGCCCGATTTTGAAGCGAATTTAAAATATGTTGCAGAAGGTAAATTTTTCAAAAATTTTTATGCGATCATGGCCACGTGACCGTAAAACGGTGCTTCTGGTTGCGGAATTCGTAGGATAGCTGCAGGCCGTAGTAGCGGCAGATGGCCTTGACCAGAGCGAGTCCGAGTCCCGTGGAACCCTCTTTCTTGGTGCCCTGGTAGAACCGGTCGAATATGCGGTCGGCATCGAGCGGGGCGAGACCGTCGTTTTCGCAGACGAGCGTCCGATGATCGATCGATACGGTTATGCTTCCGCCGGCCTCGGTGTGCAGGTATGCATTCTTCAGCAGGTTGCCGACAAGTGTCGAGGCGAGGGATGGATTCATGCGGACGACAAAATCCTTCTCCGGAAGATTGCGCTGGCAGACAATCCTGTTCGAGTCGTAGATCTCGTCGAAGATTTCGACCTGCTCGTTGATCATTGCTGTGAGGTCGACGTCGCTGTTCTCGGGGAACTGGCCGTTGTCGATCTTGGTGAGCAGGAGCAGTGCCTTGTTCATTTTGACGATCCGGTTGAGGGTATGATGCATTTTGATCAGGTCGTCCAGCTGCTCACGGGTTGGATTGGTGCGGTCGATCAGCCAGTCGATACGGTTTCCAAGTACGGCCAGAGGTGTTTGCAGTTCGTGCGAGGCATTGCCGATGAACTGTTTCTGCTGTTCGAAAAGGTGCTCCGAACGGTCGATCGCCTTCTGTGCGGCCTCGTTGAGCTTGCGGAATTCGGTGATCGAGGTATCGTTTGGAACTTTTGTATGCTTTAGGCCCGGGGTGTACCCGTCGAGCCACTCGAGCAGGGCATACAGCGGACGCATGCTGCGGTAGAGCACCCATACCGTGACGCCGAGAATGACGAGCAGCAACAGGAAATATAGCGCGACGATCCATGTAAATACGGCCTGGTACAGGTCTTCGCGTTCGAATGTCGGGGTCGAGACCGTGAGTTCGTAGAACTGGTCTTCGGCATCCTGAAATATGGTGGTCAGGACGCGGGCAGGTTCGGTTTCGCCCTTTTCGTGTATATATACGTTCCGGTCGCAGTAGGATATGTGAGGCCGCGACATGGCATATTCGCGGCTGACGGGTGTGATCGTATATTCGTTGTTTGTTCCGCCGTCCTGCGTGGGCAGGGACTTGTTGGCCAGCATGCGGATGATGATCACCTCGGAGTAGTCTTCGAGCGAGTCGTCGGTTTCGTCGTTTATCTGGTCGATGATCTTGAAATAGAACATTGCCGCCCACAGTACGAGTATGGGGGCGAGAACGAGCGACAGACGCAGTGAAATTCGACCTATGAGTTTCATGTTTTGTGGGGGGGGTGGTGGAGGTTCTCTATTGTTGGTTGTCCTGCATTGTGAGTTTGTAACCGAATCCGTATACCGATTTTATTTCGATCGAGGCGCGGGCATCGGCGAGTTTCCGGCGGAGGTTTTTCATCTGGGCGTAGACGAAGTGGAAATTGTCGGCCTGATCGGCATGGTCGCCCCACACGGCTTCGGCCAGAGCGACCTTGTCGATTAGGTGTTCGGGTCTCTGGAGGAAGTAGAGCAGTATGTCGAACTCTTTTTTGAGGAGTTGGAGCGGTTTGCCGTCGACCAGAACCATATTGCTGTCCGGGTCGAGCGACACGTTTCCCATTGCATAAGTCATTGCCCCGTTCCCCTGCGTTCTCCGGATTACGCTTCGGATACGCGCGAGGAGTTCGGCCAGATGGAACGGTTTTGGCAGGTAATCGTCGGCACCCTGTTCGAGTCCGAGGATACGGTCGTCGAGCGAGTCGCGGGCCGAGATTATGATAACGTTGTCACGTTTTCGGAGTTTTTTGATATGTTCGAGGAGTTTAAGGCCGTTGCCGTCGGGCAGCATTATGTCGAGCAGGATGCAGTCGTAGCTGTAAGCAGCTATTTTAGCATCGGCCTCGGCGAAAGTAGCGGCGGTTTCGACCACGAATCTCTCTTTGGTCAGCGTGCGGGACATCAGTTCGCGCAGCGAATCTTCATCTTCAATGATAAGTATTTTCATGGTGCAAATGTCGGCGTATATTTTGAAACGGATTTGAAATTTCCGTCCATCAGGTGAACTTTCCGCTCAAAATTAGTGAAAATATCCGGTATTTGTTATTTTTGGGGCGTCGAAACTGAAATATGGATCATGGAATCGCTGAGAGAATTATATAAAATAGGTCGCGGACCGTCGAGCAGCCATACGATGGGTCCGCACCTGGCGGCTACGCGATTTGCCGCACGGCATCCCGAAGCCGAAGCTTTCCGCGTTACGCTGTACGGCAGTCTGGCCGCAACGGGACGCGGGCACCTGACGGATCGTGCCATTATGGATGTTCTGGAACCGGTGGCGCCGGTCAAGATCATCTGGCGGCCGGAGGAGGTGCTGCCCAAGCATACAAACGGAATGCTTTTCGAATGCCTGGTCGCAGGCCGTGTTACCGACAGTTGGCGGGCATACAGTATCGGCGGCGGTTCGGTGGTGGACGACGAGTCGACGATCGAACATGTCGATGTGTATTCGATGAACCATATCAGCGAGATCCTCGACTGGTGCGATCGCGCAGGTCGTGACTATTGGGAGTATGTCGAGGAGTGCGAGGGTGTGGGAATATGGGATTATCTGCATACGATATGGGATGCGATGTGCACTTCGATCGAGAACGGCCTTTCGAATGAAGGGGTTCTGCCCGGGGGACTGGGGGTCAAACGCAAGGCGTCGACATATTATGTCAAGGCGAGCGGTTATCGCGACAGCCTGAACAGCCGCGGAAAGATCTATGCCTATGCGCTGGCCACTTCGGAGGAGAACGCTTCGGGCGGAATGATCGTGACGGCCCCCACGTGCGGGTCGAGCGGAGTGCTGCCGGCGGTGTTGTACCATCTCTACAAGACACGAGATTTCCGCGAGATACGGATCCTGCGGGCATTGGCTACGGCCGGTCTTTTCGGGAATGTGGTCAAGGCGAATGCCTCGATTTCGGGGGCTGAAGTTGGGTGTCAGGGTGAGGTCGGCGTAGCGTGTGCCATGGCGGCTGCGGCGGCCTGCCAGCTATTCGGAGGCACCCCCTCACAGATCGAATATGCGGCCGAAATGGCTCTCGAACACCATCTGGGCCTTACGTGCGATCCGGTTTGCGGACTGGTTCAGGTGCCTTGTATCGAACGCAATGCCGTGGCTGCGGCGCGGGCGCTCGATGCGAATATCTATGCGACATACTCCGACGGCAACCACAGTGTGAGCTTCGACCGCGTGGTGGAGGTGATGAAGCAGACCGGACACGATCTGCCGAGCCTCTACAAGGAGACGGCCGAAGGCGGTTTGGCCCGTGAACTGGGACCTGTACATCAGAGCAACATTCATAATCTGCACTTGAGATGAGCCGTTGACTGACAGACGAGCCGCCCGACATGCATGAAGCTTGTCGGGCGGCTGTGTTGTTACTGGGGCAGGTCCGGATCAGAAGAGGTGGTAGACGATTGTCAGGCCGGCCATGACGATCGAAACCATGCTCATCAGTTTGATGAGGATGTTGAGCGACGGGCCCGACGTATCCTTGAACGGATCGCCTACGGTGTCGCCGACTACGGTTGCCTTGTGGCAGTCCGAACCCTTACCGCCGAGGTTGTCCTCTTCGACGAACTTCTTGGCGTTGTCCCAGGCTCCGCCGGAGTTTGCCATGAAGATCGCCAGTACGAATCCCGAACCGAGTCCGCCGACCAGCAGCCCCATGACGCCGGCAACGCCGAACAGCAATCCCATGGCTACCGGGACGATTATGGCGATGAGGGCCGGAACGAGCATTTCACGCTGTGCGCCGCGGGTCGAGATCTCGACGCAGCGGGCATAGTCGGGAGTAGCCTTTCCTTCGAGGATGCCTTTTATTTCGCGGAACTGGCGGCGCACCTCTTCGACCATGCTTTGTGCGGCGCGGCCCACGGCATTCATCGTGAGGCCGCAGAAGAGGAACGACATCATCGCTCCGACGAATATTCCGATCAGTACCGACGGGTTCATCAGGTTGATCTGGTAGTACTCCATGAAGTCGAGTATCGAAGCCTCCTTTACCGGAACCGAGGCGCCCGAGGGCAGAAGCAGTACGGCCTGGTCGATATGGATGCGGATCTCCTCGATGTATGAGGCGAGCAGTGCGAGTGCCGTGAGGGCGGCCGAACCTATTGCGAATCCCTTTCCGGTTGCGGCGGTTGTATTTCCGAGTGCGTCGAGCGCATCGGTGCGGTGGCGTACCTCGGGGCCGAGGCCGCTCATTTCGGCATTTCCGCCGGCATTGTCGGCGATCGGTCCGTAGGCATCCGTTGCCAGCGTGATGCCCAGCGTCGAGAGCATTCCGACGGCGGCGATGCCGATACCGTAGAGTCCCATGCTGAGGTTGCCGGCCGAAAGCATGTTGGCCACGTCGAAGTTGATGGCACACAGGTACGACAGAATGATCGCAATGCCGATCGTTATGACCGGAATGGCCGTTGAGATCATACCGAGGCCGATTCCCGAGATTATGACGGTTGCAGGGCCTGTTTTTGCACTTTCGGCGATGCGCCGTGTGGGGCGGTATGAGTGCGAGGTGTAGTATTCGGTAGCCTGGCCGATGATGATTCCCGCCACGAGACCCGTAATTACCGAGAAGGAGATGCCGACCCAGTTCTGAAGCTGCAGCAGGTATAGTATCACGAAGGTGAAGACGGCGATCAGGGCGGCACTGGTGTTGACACCGGTTCCGAGCGACCGCAGCAGCTGTTTCATCGTTGCGCCTTCGCGTGTATGCACCATGTAGATTCCGAATATCGAGAGCAGAATGCCGACTGCGGCGATGAGCATCGGGGCGAGGACGGCCTTTGTCTGCATTTCGAGGTCGCCGGTGACGGCGAATGCCGCTGCACCGAGTGCTGCCGTTGCCAGTATCGAACCGCAATAGCTTTCGTAGAGGTCGGCGCCCATGCCGGCGACGTCACCCACGTTGTCACCCACGTTGTCGGCAATTGTAGCGGGATTTCGCGGGTCGTCTTCCGGGATTCCGGCCTCGACCTTCCCGACCAGGTCGGCACCCACATCGGCCGCCTTGGTGTAGATACCGCCGCCGACACGTGCGAAGAGAGCCTGCGTCGATGCACCCATTCCGAATGTGAGCATGGTGGTAGTCATCATGACGAGTTTGTCGGTACCCGAGGCGTCGACGAAGCGGTCGAGGATTATGTACCAGAGCGAGATGTCGAAGAGTCCGAGCCCGACGACTACAAGCCCCATCACGGCACCGCTCCGGAAGGCGACTTTCAGTCCGCGGTTGAGCGAATTTCGGGCGGCTTCGGCGGTTCGGGCCGAGGCGTAGGTGGCTGTTTTCATGCCGAAGAATCCGGCCAGGCCCGAGAAGAAGCCTCCGGTGAGGAATGCGAAGGGCACCCATTTGTTCTGCACGCCGAGCCCGTAGGCCAGAATGGCGAAAAAGATGGCTAGCACGATGAAAACGATCGTTACGATCTTGTACTGCTGTTTGAGGTATGCCATTGCGCCGGAACGCACGTGTGCGGCAATCTCCTTCATTCGGTCGTTGCCTTCGCTCTCGCGTTTCATCCTGCGGTAGAAGCCGTATGCGAATGCGAGGGCGATTACCGCAGCCAGCGGCACGATCCAGAAGATATCGGGAATATTGTTCATGATGGTAGGAGTAGTTTATGGTTTGACAAAAACGAATCGTTCGGAGGTATAAATTGCGTATGTGTCTAACGATTACAAAGCTACTAAAATTTCGGTTTAAAAAGATCATGCCGCAGGGCTTTTTTGGCAAATAAAATATCTGTTCGAGTTGTTTTTGATCGCGATAATTCATAAATTTGTCCGATTCTAACACACAACCACACAAACTCTAACTTGAAATTATGGCAATAATTGGTGTCGATTTGGGAGGGACAAAGGTCGCTGCGGCCTTGTTCGACTCCTCCGGCCAGATGTACTCGAAAGAGGTTCGTCTGCTCGACGGCGCGACTGGCGATGCTGTCTGCCAGGTGGTTATCGATGTCATCGATAAGCTGCGCCTACAGAGCCCGGGCGTGAGCCTCGATGCGATAGGCGTCTGCGTGCCGGGCATAGTCTATTCGAAACGCGAAACGGTATGGGCTCCCAACATCCCCGGATGGGATGACTATCCGCTCAAACGACGTATCATGGAGGCGGTCGGTTCTCCCGAAGTGACCGTATGCATCGAGAGCGACCGTACGTGCTATATCCTCGGCGAGGTCTGGAAAGGCGCTGCCCGGGGGTGCGAAAATGCAATCTATCTTGCCGTGGGAACCGGTATCGGTGCAGGCATAATCCTCGACAATCGAATCATTCACGGTGCCAACGACATTGTCGGCGCTACCGGCTGGATGGCCCTGCAGTATCCCTATACCGAAGAGTATATTCCGTGCGGCTGCTTCGAGTACTACGCTTCGGGTAACGGCATCGCCATCCAGGCTCAGCGAGCCCTGCGGTGCGTGCGCAACTACTCGGGCGCATTATCTAAGAAACCGATCGAACAGGTCACCTCGCACGACGTGTTCGACGCCTATGCGCAGGGTGACCATATCGCCACGAAGGTGCTCGACAAGGCTATCGAGATGTGGGGTATGGGCGCGGCCAACCTGGTAAGCCTGTTCAACCCCGAGAAGGTGATCTTCGGCGGCGGGGTCTTCGGACCGGCCGCGGCATTCATCCGCCGCATCTACGACGAGGCCTGCAAGTGGGGACAGCCCATCTCGATGCAGGACGTCGAGTTCTGCGCATCCGAACTGCAGGGCGAATCGGCACTGCTCGGGGCGGCATACATGGCCATACGCGCCACCAATCCGATTGAAGTAATATGAGAAAATTCGAAGCGATGAAACAATATTCGACATCACTGGTTTTCATAGCGGCATGTGCGGGTATGGCGTTTTTTGGCGTCACGATGCTGTCGCTCGGGCCGATTCTGGGTCCGCTGAACGATATGGTCGAGGGGGCAAACGCCCTGCCGTCAACCATGTCGATAGGTATTATCATAGGTACTGTGCTGTTCGGCCCGATAGTCGACAAGTTCGGCTACAAGTGGCTGCTCATAGCCGGCTCGATCATGGCGCTGGCCGGAATACAGGGACTGGCCAACTTCAACGAAATTGGCTGGCTGCATACGTCGATTTTCATGCTCGGCTTCGGCGGCGGAATCCTCAACGGCGAGACCAATGCGCTGGTTTCGGATATCTACGACGATGACAAACGCGGCGGCCGGCTGGGTATTCTGGGAGCATTCTACTGCATCGGCGCGCTGCTGTGGACGCTGCTCAACTACTTCATCCCCGAATACCGCATTCCGCTCAATGCCGTTTCGGCGGTCATGGTAGTCTTTATCGTCTTCTTCTGCTTCACCTCGTTCCCGCAGGCCAAACCGCAGGAGAATGTCTCGTTGTCCAAGTCGCTCGGACTGCTCAAGTATCCGGCCCTGCTGGCCTTCTCGTTCGTGCTGTTCTTCCAGAGCGGTTTCGAGGGGGCGAGCGGTAACTTCACCGTATCGTTCCTCGACAAGGCGGTCGGTATGGACAATGCTGCGGCTACGCTCTCGATGACCTGGTTCACGATCGGAATGATGTCGGGCCGTCTGCCGCTGGGCTTCATCATGAAACGGCTGAAGGATCTCGGAACGCTATACCTCTACCTGATCGTGGCATTGATCGGGGTACTGCTGTTCTACATATTCAGCAACGAGGCTGTCGTGGTATATGTCGCGATGGTATTGCTGGGCTTCGGCGTCGGGGCAACCTATCCGGTGGTGCTGAACTATATCGGCGGAGTGTTCCGCGAGCTTTCGGGAACGGCCTTCTCGATTGCGATCTTCATCGCCCTGTGCGGACAGTCGGTCTTCAACAAGCTGACCGGAATAGCCTTCGACAACGGCAATTACCAGTTGCTGCCCGTTGTGCTGATACTGGCCGTGCTGGCAATGATGGTTCTGGTGCCGTTTGCCGTTGCCGTAGCCAAGAAGATGAGCAAATAATGATTATAGAGAGATATTAACCCACCATGTTATTAACTATTTAAACTATTTAAAAAAATGTTAGCAAACGAATGGAAAAGTAACGCGCAAGCCGTTATGAACAAGATCGAGGCAACCCAGATGGAGAAAATCAAGGAGGTTGCCAAAGTTATGGCCGATACGATCGAAGCAGGTCGTTGGGTACACACTTTCGGATGCGGCCACGCCAACCTGCCTATCGAGGAGATGTATCCCCGTATCGGCGGATTCGTAGGTTTCCACCCCCTGTGCGAACTTCCTCTGACCTTCTTCACACACATCGTAGGTGAGATGGGTATCCATCAGTTCCTGTTCCTGGAGCGTGCCGAGGGTTACGGCAAGACCATCATGGAGAGCTGGAATTTCGATGAGAAGGATGTAATCTGGATCTTCTCGCACACGGGTATCAATGCCGTAAATATCGACGTGGCTCTCGAGGCCAAGAAACGCGGCATGAAGGTTATCGTGTTCGGATCGGCCGAGCAGACCGGTGACAAGAAACCTCGTCACTCGTGCGGCAAGAACCTCTTCCAGATCGCCGATTACGTTGTAGACTCGTGCTGCCCGCTGGTAGATGCATCGGTTTCTCTGAAGAAGCATCAGGACAAGATCGGTCCTCTGTCGACCGTAGCATTCATCACTACCGTATGGATGACCATCTGCACGGTTGCCGAGATTCTCGAGGAGCGCGGTGTGAAACTCTATATCCATCCTTCGCACAACGTGCCGGGCGACACGACCGCACATGAGCGTCTGGATGCCTGCATCAAGGAGTACAAGAAACGTGTAGTAGGACTTTAGTCCGCTGCTTTTTATGGTGTAATGACTCGGGAGACGGCCTTTTGCGGGGTGTCTCCCGAGTTGAAATTTTGAAGGGCTTATGAATTCCAAGTTCGATATTACGACTGCAAAATGGGGTGAAGTGAAACAGATGCCGCGTTACGACCTGGCAATCCTGCCGTGGGGCGCTACGGAGCCTCACAATCAGCATTTGCCCTACTGTACCGACATGCTGACGGCACAGGCCGTGGCGTTCGAGGTTGCCGAGAAGGCTGCCGCACAGGGTGTCAACCTGATGGTTCTGCCGGGTATTCCGCTCGGGTCGCAGAACCCCGGGCAGATCGAGCTGCCGTACTGCATCCACACGTCGCAGACAACGCAGTTTGCCATTCTGCGCGACATTGTCCGTTCGCTCAAGCGTCAGGGCATATACAAACTGATGATCATGAGCGGCCACGGCGGAAATATCTTCAAGGGCATCATCCGCGACATAATGATCGAGGACCCGGAGATGACGATCTGCCACAACGAATGGTTTGCCTTCGTGCCGCGGACGGGTTTCTTCGAGGAGAAGGAGGATGACCATGCCGGTGAGCTCGAAACTTCGGTCATGCTGCACTACTATCCCGAACTGGTGCGGATGGATCTGGCCGGCGACGGGCATTTCCGCAAGTTCGCCATCGAGGGACTCAACACCAAGGTTGCATGGGTTCCGCGCGACTGGGCTAAGGTGACCGAGGATACCGGTGTCGGCTATCCGAAGAGTGCTACGGCCGAGAAGGGTCGCCGCTACATGGAGGCCGTGGTGCCGAAGATCGTACAGTTCGTGGTTGATTTCACCACAAAGGAGATCTATTGACGGCCGCTGTGCATATGGTGCTTCGGCAGTATGTGACGTTTGGCCTTTAGGCGGGCATCGTGCCGCAGACAAATTCCGCATCGACAGAAGTTCGGTGCGGAATTTTTTTGTGGGTTGGGGACCGAGGACCCGGTTATTATGCAACCGGAAAGGTACAGGCCGGATGACCGGTTGCATGTGTATGCACGGTGGCGGTTGCGGCGGCGGTTAGTGATGTTCGAGATGGAGCGTATGTTCGATACAGTCGGGCAGCTCTTCGGGGTAGTGGGTGACGAAGAGCAGGGTTTTGTGCGGGCGCCGGCAGAAGGCTTCGATCACCTGAAGCGCCCGTTGCCGCCGCCGGTAATCCAGCCCGTGGAAGGGTTCGTCGAGGATCAGCAGGCCGGGATCCTTGACGAAGGCGCGGATGAGCAGTATCAGCCGCTGTTCGCCCGACGAGAGCCGGATGAAGCTTCGCTGCCCGAGCTCTGCGGCACCGAACGTCTCGAGCCACTGGCTGCATATGCGCAGTTGCTCCTCGTTTGGCGAGCGGAACAGCCCTGCCGTATCGAAAAATCCCGACGCTACGATATCGGCCGCCGGAGCATTGATCCGGAAGGCACGGTGCAGTTCGGGCGAGACGTAGCCGATATGCCGTTTGATGTCCCAGATGCTCTCGCCGCTTCCGCGCGGACGGTCGAAAAGCGTTATCCGCTGCGAATATGCCTGCGGGTTGTCGGCGCAGACCAGGCTGAGAAGGGTCGATTTGCCGCTGCCGTTGCTGCCCGTGACGTTCCATTTCTCGCCGCTGCGAACCCTCCAGTCGAGATGTTGGAGGATGGTCCGTTTGCCGTAGGAGATGTTGACGCCCTCCATCTCGATGGCATTTGTGTAGTCGGGTTCGGGCGACAGCACCGGCGGCAATACTACCTGCTCGCTCTTTTCGGCAGGCTGTGATACGGGGTTGGCGAGATATTCGGCGGCGGTCATTTTGGGGTGGAGCCGCTCGCGGTCGATGCGGTAGACATGCGTAACGGTGCGGGGCAGATGTTCCGACGGCGTAAGGGTGAGGATGACCGACGTCCGTCGGGTGATCCTTTCGAGCAGAGTCTCGACATCCTGCCGCGTCGGCGGGTCGAGTCCGATGAAGGGGCTTTCGAGAATCAGGACTTCGGGAGCCCGGGAGAGGGCCCGCGCAAGATGCAGCCGGCGCAACTCGCCGCTCGAAAGCAGGATTATATCCTTCTCGAGGAGTTGGTCGATGCGCAGCATCCCGAAGAGCTCCTGCTGCCAGGCCTGGTCGCGGCAGGGTGTGCGCGAGAGGTACTGCGCGACGGTCGGTACCGCCTCGCGGTCGGTTGTGTTCCAGCGGCGCTGGTAGTAGTATGTACCGTCGGAGGTGCCGTATGCGTCGTCGAACTCGACGAGGCTGATGGCCTCGTATGCCGCCCGGCCGCTCGGGAACGAGTATCTCAAGTCGCCGCTCTGGAGCCGGATTCCGCCGGTCAGCAGTGAGACAAGCAGCGATTTTCCGCTGCCGTTGTCACCGATGATTGCGATCTGCTCGCCTTGCGACAGCGAGAAATCGATCGGTAACGGCCGACGGCGTGCCGGATCGGCAATCATGCCATTGGTGAGTGATATGATCGGATTGTTGGACATGTTTTTCTCCTTTCGAAGCACTTCGGGTGTACGGTGACGGCGGGGGTGTTCGCCGGCGTGCCGACGTGCGCTCAAAAGTAGTCATTAAATACAAATCGGACAAATTCGAGGCAGTTTTTGTATGTCAAACATGTAGCGGATTGTTGGTGCTGACGGATGAAAATATTATCTTTGGCCTGAAAAATCATTCGATTTTTAGCATGGAGCAGAATTTGATCGATTATGACATTTCGAGCCTCAAACAGATGGCCGGAGTCGCGGATCGGGATGACGATTTCCTGATCGGACGGAGCGACCATATAGTGTTTGGCGATTTGATACAGCAGCCCTGTCGCGTGAATGCCCACATGATAGCGTTGTGTACGCAGGGCAGTTCGCGCTGTTACATCAACCTCAAGGAGTATGAGATCTCCGAGGGGGCGTTGGTCGTGGGTTTCCCGAGCAACATATTCCGCATCTGCCACGACGACAAGACGGTGATTCGCTGTGCCATGTTGTCGCAACGCTTCATGCGCGACATGCATATCGAACTCAAGGAGGCTTTGCCGCTGTTCATGAAGGTGGCCTATAATCCGGTTCTGAAGGTCGACGGCAGCGAACGCCGTGAAGTCGAAAAATATTTCGACCTTTTAGAGGATGTCCAGGCCAACAAACTGCAGCACCGGCTCGAAATATCTCGCGGTCTGGTGTCGTCGCTCTGGTATCGAATAGGCGACATGTACAACCGGCCGGATCGCGATTCGGCATCGCAGGTGTCGTTTTCGGCCCGCAGTCGCCGTGAAGAGTATTTCGTACGGTTCGTACACCTGCTGGCCGAGGATTTCCGGACGCAGCGTACGGTGGGGTATTATGCGTCGCGGCTCTGCATTACGCCAAAGTATCTGTCGCTGATCATCAAGGAGACAAGCGGACGTTCGGCTGCCGAATGGATCGATGCCTATGTGCTTACGGAGGCGAAGACACTGTTGAAATTCACGACCATGAGCATACAGGAGGTTGCCTATGCGTTGAATTTCTCGTCGCAATCGTTTTTCGGGAAGTATTTCAAGCACCTGACCGGAATGTCACCGAGCGAATACAAACTCTCCGAAGGCCGCAAGGGGCGTGACGCCTGATCCCCGTCCGTGGCCGTAACCGCCATGGCTGCTGATACATGATGTCTTGTCTGGCCACAACTGTTTTTGCCGCTTGCCATTGATTACTGCTTACTGTCTCTGCCTCTTGCTCCAGCCTTGAATTGCCGGCCGACATAAGTGTTGAAACGGGTAAGATTCCGGCAGCCGTCTGCTGTCGGTCGGGCAGAGTGCTGCGGCAGGTGGGTATTGTAGATGCCGTGAGGAACTTTATGTCGCGACCTGTCTATTGCCTGTCGAACACCTTGTCCATGCATCGGGTTATTGCGACCCGTATGGCTTCGGCTTCGGTCTTGTCCTGGCCCTCGCCGGAGCAGGAGCAGACGACCTCGTGCGTATCGGCCGCAATGAACTGTATGATTACTTCGCTCCCGTAACCCAATCCTTGTATGTGGCGGTCAATTTCGCCGTAATTTACGATCAACGTCCGGTCGAGCACATCCTTTGACAGCTCCGGCAGGCGGATGTAGCCCTCCTTGAGCAGAATACCGGCAATGAAGTCGGACGGATTGATGCTTTGTATGAACGGACGGTTGTTATCCTGAGTTCCGTATTTGCCGCCGGCATTTGAGGTTACGTCGCCGGTGGCGGTTATATATACATACTTGTAGCTGTCGAAAGAGTCGTGTTTGGTCATGATGACCGGATTGAGCGGTGCGCAGGCGCTCATGGCGAACAGGCAGAGAATGCCGATCAGGAGATACAATCGCTTCATGATTTTTCGGATTCCGTTAGTATGAAGCAAATGTATTGAAAACCTTTTGATCTGCCAAGATAATCCGTGATAAATCCGCATAAAAAAAGGAGCTTTATTCAAGCTCCTTGTCGATCGTGTGATCCAGCCGGGGCTCGAACCCAGGACCCCAACATTAAAAGTGTTGTGCTCTACCAGCTGAGCTACTGGATCATCGCCATACTGACGGGTGTAATCCCCGATTTTTGGTGGTGCAAATGTATGGAATATTTTTCATATGGCAAAATATTCCGTCGGTTTTTTGTAGTTCCGAACCGGTTTCCGGCCATTGCAGTGTGGGGCGGAGGCCGATTGCACCGCATGTAGCTCCCAAATATTGAAATTGTTGCGTCGGGTTTTGCAAAGCGGACGAATTTGAGTATATTTGCTATCAAGTAATGTTACAGTTAACCGAACGTAATTCTAAAACAATGTGTAAAGCTTTGATAATAGGTGCCGGAGGTGTCGGTACCGTGGTGACCCAGAAGGTGGCGGCAAATCCCGTATTCAGCGATGTCATGCTCGCCAGCCGGACCAAATCGAAGTGCGATGCCGTGGCCGAAGCAATCGGCGGCGGACGTGTCAAGACCGCTCAGGTCGATGCCGACAATGTCGCACAGCTGGTGGCCTTGATGAAGGAGTACCGTCCCGATATAGTGATCAACGTCGCACTGCCGTATCAGGACCTGACGATCATGGATGCCTGCCTCGAGTGCAACGCAAACTATCTCGATACGGCCAATTACGAGCCGCGTGACGAGGCCAAGTTCGAATATTCGTGGCAGTGGGCCTATCAGGATCGTTTCCGCGAGAAGGGTCTGACGGCAATTCTCGGCTGCGGCTTCGATCCGGGCGTGACGGCGATCTTCACGGCCTATGCGGCCAAGCACCATTTCGACGAGATTCACTATCTGGATATCGTCGACTGTAATGCCGGCAACCACGGCATGGCCTTCGCGACCAACTTCAACCCCGAGATCAACATCCGCGAGGTGACGCAGAAGGGCCGCTACTGGGAGAACGGGAAATGGATCGTAACCGAACCGCACGAGATTCACAAGCCGTTGCATTATCCCGAGATCGGTGAGCGCGAATCCTACCTGATCTACCATGAGGAGCTCGAATCGCTGGTCAAGAACTATCCGACCATCAAGCGTGCGCGGTTCTGGATGACCTTCGGGCAGGAGTACCTGACCCACCTTCGTGTGATACAGAACATCGGTATGGCGCGTATCGACCCGATTATCTATAACGGTGTTGAGATCGTTCCGATCCAGTTCCTGAAGGCGGTGTTGCCGGATCCCAAGTCGTTGGGGGCCAATTATCACGGACAGACCTCGATCGGGTGCCGTATCCGCGGCATCAAGGACGGTGTGGAGCGTACCTATTACATCTACAACAACTGCGACCACGAGAAGGCCTACAAGGAGACCGGAACACAGGCTGTAAGTTTCACGACGGGCGTACCGGCGGCACTCGGAGCATCGATGTGGGCGAAGGGACTGTGGCGCGGGGCCGGCGTCTTCAATGTTGAGGAGTTCGATCCGGATCCGTTCCTGGCGGAGTTGGGTGAACAGGGCCTGCCGTGGCATGAGCTGTTCGATGTGAATCTGGAAGTGTGATGTGCTGCCGGTCGTGCGACCGGAGTTTTTGATAACGGCAACGCCGGAGACCCGTAAAGTCTCCGGCGTTGCCGTTTTAAGGTTTATTTAAAATACAATGCCGGCCTTTATTTGTACGGCTCCCATATTGAATCCTATTCCGGATTGGGAGAGACGTTGTACATTGTATCCTATCTGGGCCTTGAACATCCCGATCCGGACACCCAGTGCAGGGGTATACGTCACTCCGGACAATCCGCTTACACCGGTAGTCGCTCCGATGCCAGCGCCGATATCGAATGACAGATATGGGATGATTTTCTCGGATACGGGCAGATATCCCTTGAGATTCAGGTATATGGGAACTATAAGTTCGCCATTGTCAGACATCTGGTGATAATAGTCGAGTCCGATGCCGATACCGGTTGAGAAGTATTGCCCGATCTTCACGCCTTGAACCGTATGCAGGTTGACGCGATTGGAGGCAAATGTACCTGTGCCGATGGAGTAACCGGCATCGACTTCTCCTTGGTATTGGACCGGGATCTGTGCATTGGCGAAACTTGTCGCCATAACTGCGAGGGCAGCAGCAATGATTAGTTTTTTCATCACGTTTGGTGTTATAAGGTTTTGTGCAATAGAGCCTCGTGTCAGTTCGGTGCTGAAATAAATATGCAAAACTTCCGCGTGGTTGTGCATATGCTATGCCGTAAAAGTATTAAAAATTCATTTAAAACTATATTTTTTGCAGCATGTTTTGCAGTTTTTTGGTGATGGCTGAAGCCTCGGTTGCAGAGGCCGTTCCCGAAGCAATCAATTTTCTTTCTCCCGGGCCAGGACAATCCGCTCCACCTCGGAGAGAATCTCCATCGGATGTCCCTTGAGAGCGATCCGACCTTCCGGGTCGATCAGGAAACAGGCCGGAACGCCCATGATGGCATACCGCAACCGGAACTCCTCGCCGGGAGCAGAAAGACGGTCATTGAGGTGGCGCCACGTCATTTTCTCCTCGGTGACGGTCTCCCGCCACCTGTCATCGTCGGGTTCGTCAATAGCGATGCTTATCAACTCGAAGTTTTTCCCTTTAAGTTTGTCGTAGAGTGCCGCCAGCGAGGGGATTGAAGCCCGGCATGGTCCGCACCACGAGCCCCAGAAATCCAACAGTACATAACGGCCGCGCAGATTAGACAGGCGGAGCATCTCGCCGTTGATGTCGGGTAGGGCAAAATCCGGAGCCACATTCCCCACTTCGGTCGCACGCACCGCTGCGATGTAGTCAGCCACAGCTTTTCCGGCCGGGGTTGCCTGCACGCGCGGGGTCAACGTCCGGAAAACAGAGTCGTAGCGGTCGAAATCCTTCATCGTCTGGTAGTCGTAATGCAGCACCTCGGCAGAATAAGCCAGATCTGGATTCTGGAGAACGAGCTCACGCTCCAACGTGTCTCGACGGTCGAGGATCTCGCCACTCACATTCAGCAACTCCATGCCGCGGTCACGCATCCGTTTAAGGCTGTCGGGATCGTGTCCCTCCAGCGCTGCATACTCGCGTGAACGATTGAGCAGGGCATGTCTTTGTCGCTGGATGGTTTGAGCGCTGTCGGTCAAGGCTATGAGCCCCTTCATCTGCGGCAGATCGTAGAGGCCGCCGGAGGCTTTCATGAAATACCAGTTCTCGACATCGCCCCGCAGCTTCAGCCGCGAAAAGCCCTCGAGGAAGATTCCTGCGGAGGGATTTCTGTCCGGATCGAGGGTATCTCCTTTGTGGAGCAGCAACAGCGTAGCATAGGTATCGGAAGCCAAAGTAGTCAAGGTAAAAAAACCGTCGCGAGAGACGGTCACGCTGTCGACAACCACGGGGGTCTGGGTCAACGTACCGACAGCCAATACAATACGATCTCCGACTTTCAGTCCAGCGACCTCGCCTTCAATCGTATTAAACGGGGCGGACGGTGTACAGGCACACAATCCGCACAGGACTATGGCAAAGGGGAACAGATTTTTTCTCATTGTTTCACAAATGATATAGTTTTCCAATTGGTTGATTACCGCTTTATTGGGACAAGCCGAGCGGAAGCTATAAATATGCGCAAGCGTAAATGTAGTGAAAAATTTTGAACTTACGGGCGGAGTGGGTATAAATACATATTTATGCGATAAAAAATAGCCGGAAATGCAATTAATAGGCGGATTTTATTATTTTTGCATTACTATTTGACAAAGTGTAAACAAACCGTCTTTGAAATGATCGACTTCGGAAAGGTGCCCTCGCCTTGTTACGTGCTGGATGAAACGGCGCTCGAACGCAATATGATGACTATCGACCGCGTACGCCGTGAAACGGGTGCCGAAATCATCGTGGCTTTGAAGGCCTGCGCCATGTGGAGTATTTTCCCGACGCTGGCGGCGCATTCCGACGGTGCTACAGCATCCTCGCCTGCCGAAGCTCGACTTGTGGTGGAAAAATACGGCCAGCCGGCACATACCTATGCACCGGTATATACGGACCGGAATTTCGACGAAATCATTCGTTGCAGCAGCCATATAACATTCAATTCATTGTCGCAGTTCGAGCGTTTCGGACAACGCGCCCTGATTAACGGTATTTCGTGCGGACTGCGCATCAACCCGCAGTATTCGCCCGTCGAAACCGACCTGTATAATCCCTGCGTGCCGGGGTCGCGGCTCGGTATCTGCGACAAGGATCTGCCGGAGCTGCCCGACGGGATCGAAGGACTCCATTTCCATGTGTTGTGCGAGTCGCGCCCAGAACACCTGCGTCGGGCGCTTGAGGCTGTCGAAAAACATTTCGGGCACCTGTTGCCGAAGGTCAAGTGGCTCAATATGGGCGGCGGACACCTGATGACGCATAAGGATTACGATTGCGACGAACTGATCGCCCTGTTGAACGAGTTTCACGGGCGTTATCCCCATTTGCGGCTTATTCTTGAGCCGGGAAGCGCCTTTACCTGGCGGACGGGATATCTGGTGTCGACGGTCGAGGACCTGGTCGAGAACGGCGGTATAAATACCGCAATGCTCGACGTATCGTTCGCCTGCCACATGCCCGACTGCCTGGAGATGCCTTACAAGCCGGCGATCGTCGGCGCCCGCGAGCCGGCCGGGGGTGAGAAACGCTGGCGGATGGGCGGCAACAGCTGCCTGGCCGGCGACTACTACGGCGACTGGGCATTCGACCGCGATCCGAAGGTGGGTGACAGGATTGTCTTCGAGGACATGATCCACTATACGATGGTCAAGACCACGATGTTCAACGGAGTGCAGCACCCGTCGATAGCCATCTGGCATTCGAATGACGAACTGGAGATAGTCCGAGAATTCGGTTATGAGGATTTCCGTGACCGGATGTCGTGAAAGATGTAGAGAACAATATAAACAGTGTCTAAATAGATAATATGGAAGAGTTTAAACCTACGAAGTACACTCTCAAATGTGTGGCCACGGGCCACGAATTCGAAGATACGGGCTGGCTGCTCGAAGACCGTCAGAGCAAATCGCCGTCGCTGATCCGTACGGTGTATGCCAAGAAGCAGCTCGAGGTGCGGGATGACAGTTACGGGCTCTACAAATTCTGTGACTGGCTGCCGGTACGTCGCATCCTGTCGGGGTCGTCGGCTCCGGTGACATACCGCAGCAAGGGTCTGGCCGAAGCGTTGGGGCTCGAAAATCTCTATATCACCTTCAACGGCTACCATCCGGCCATCGGTGCCAACATGACTACCTGTTCGTTCAAGGAGACCGAGGCCTATTCGGTTTGCGGGCGCATCGACGAGAACAATCCCAAAATATTGGTTGTCGCTTCGGCCGGAAATACGGCCCGGGCATTCGCCAAGGTCTGCTCCGACAACAACATACCGCTGCTGCTGAGCGTCCCCTCGGAGAATCTCAAGGCACTGTGGTTCGAACGTCCGTTGAATCCGTGCGTAAAGCTGATTTCGTGCGAGTATGGCGGCGACTATTTTGATGCGATACATCTGAGCGATTTGGCACTGAAATCGCAGAGGTTCTATGCCGAGGGCGGTGCCAAGAATGTTGCCCGCCGCGACGGCATGGCTACGACGGTGCTCTCGGCCGTTACGCACATCGGTCGGATTCCGGACTACTACTTCCAGGCGGTGGGCAGCGGTACCGGTGCCATTGCGGCGTGGGAGGCCAACATGCGTCTGATCGAGGATGGCCGTTGGGGCGACACGAAGATGAAACTGATGGTTTCGCAGAATGCCCCCTTCGTGCCGATGTATGATGCGTGGCGAGTCGACTCGCGCAAGATGCTTCCGTACGATGACAACAAGGCGCGTCGCGATGCCGAGATCATCTCGGCCAAGGTGCTTTCGAACCGCCGGCCTCCTTACGGTATTATTGGAGGTCTGTACGATGCTCTGAAGGATACCGGCGGCGAGTGTTTCGCAATAACCAATGCGGCGGCACGCAAGGCTGCGGAGTTGTTCCTCCGTACCGAGGGTGTCGACATCTATTCGGCTGCGGGCGTTGCGCTGGCGTCGTTCGTCAATGCCGTGAACGCGGGTAAAATCGAGAAGGACGCCACCGTCATGCTCAATGTCACGGGCGGCGGCGAGGAGCACTTCAAGGAGGGCAAGGAGCTGTGGTATCTGAAACCGACGCATGTCTTCCCGCTGGAACCGGATGCCGAGGATGTGATTGCAAAGGTCGAGGCGATGTTCGAATAGCAGATGCATTAAATACACAAAACGTCATACAGAGAAAAGATTCGTCATGTTGTATCCGTTGAAATTCAGACCGCGCTTGAAGAAGCGAATGTGGGGTGGAGAATCCCTTATTGTCAAGAAAGGTAAGGGGTTGCGTGTGGACCGCCTGCAGAAGTACGGCGAGAGTTGGGATCTGTCGGGCGTCGAAGATGATCTGTCGGTGGTTGCCAACGGCCCTTTGAAGGGTAACAACATTCAGGAACTTACCGAGGTATATATGGGAGACCTGGTCGGCGAGAAGGTGTTCGACCGTTACGGACGGGAGTTCCCGCTGCTTTTCAAGACGATCGACGCGAAGGACAAGCTTTCGATACAGGTACATCCTGGCGACGACCTGGCTGCCGAGCGGCATCATTCGTTCGGGAAGACCGAGATGTGGTATATTTCGGAGGCACATCCCGGGGCGGAACTGTATATCGGGTTCAACCGTCCGGTTTCGCGCGAAGAGTATATCGAGGCCGTTGCGACGGGACACCTGTGCGAGTTGCTCAACCGGTACGAGGTCCGGCAGGGGGATGCATTCATCATACCGGCCGGTACGATCCATGCCATCGGTGCCGGAATAGAGCTGATCGAGATCCAGCAGGCGTCGGACGTGACATACCGTGTGTACGACTGGGACCGTATCGATTCCGACGGCAAACCGCGTGAACTGCATATGGCTCTGGCGGTTGATGCGATAGATTTCGGGGCGGAAGTCAAGTACGATATTACCAGGAAACCGCAGGTAAACGGATCGGTCCGGCTGGTCGGGGGCAAGCATTTTACGGTCAACCTGATCGAGGTCGACAGGGAGTATGTGCGTGATCTGGCAGCACTCGATTCGTTTGCGGTCTACGTATGTGTTTCGGGGCAGATCGTGCTGTCGGCCTCGGGCAGCAACGAGCATCTTGAGGAGGATGATCTGGTGATGATCCCGGCCGAGGAGAACGAGGTGACATTCACCGGAAAGGGCCGTTTGCTCGAAGTCTACATCGAATAGTCGGCCGTGGCGGCGGTATAATCCGTAATGGCCTGCGAATTATAGGGGTTGCGAATTAGGGGCCATGTAAGTTATAGGGGAGGAGAGCGATTCGGTATCAGCCTCCTCTTTTTTTGTCGGCCGTGGAGACGTGGCGGGAACCGTAGCCGGCTCGCGACATTGGAGACGGGCGCTGTTTTGAGGTCTGGGCAAAAAGGGTACGCCGATCTAATGTCGGGTAACGGCATGTCGGCACTGGCGGAATAAATTAAATTCGTATCTTTACGGCAAACAATATGTCTATGAAACGATTTTTGAGATATGCCGCCATCTACCTTTTTGTTGCCGGATGGGCAGTCGGACGGCTTTCGGCCCAGAATTTCGACATACGTGTTACCGATAGTTGGCAGATGCCTGTTCCGTATGCATTCGTCATTCTGAATGACGTTCCGGTGGCCGTGACCGATACCGACGGCCTGGCTACGGTCAATTTTTCGCGGTTACGGCTCGGACACACCCTCGCGGCACAGTGCCTCGGCCTGGAGAAGAGCAGTGTCGTGATCGATGCCCGGATGATGGAGGAGGGACGCTGTGAGTTCACGCTGCGCCCGTCGGCGGGTTATATTGTCGATACGTCGCACGTGGAGTCGGCCTCGTCGGATATACAGCGGATTTTCGAGGAGACTTCACAGAACGTCATCGCACTCGATTACAACTGTACGGTGAGCGGCAGTTTCGATTTCGAATATCGTGGCGACAAGGCCCGCGGCAGTTTTTCGGTACGCAACGAGGTGGACGGCAAGGGGTTGAAATATTTTCGCGAAAAGGGTTGGTGCCACCATCCCGTTGTATTCGAGACCGGGAGCGACACGGTCCGTTTCAGCCACAAGCTGCATGAGGCGGTGCACTACGCCTTTTCGGAGCTGAATTATGCGGTCGCCGCGATCGGTCACGACAGACACTTCTACAAATACCGGCCCGAGTATGCACTTTTGGGGCGCGATTCCGTTTCTGGGACGGTGCTGTTCCGTATCAACCTGCCCCGGCTCTCGACCAAGGCGGTTCAGATATTGCTGCATGTCGACCCTGACGACGGTGCGATCGAACGGATGGAGATATCGGTTTTCCAGTTCGGGACGGCTCTTGTGAAGCGGATTGTGGCCGACATGGAGAGTGCCGAACCGTTGCGCAAGATGAAGGTTCCGGTATTGCGGCCTCTGACCGTCGAGTATGACTACGCCAACCGCTATTCGGACATGTGGTTGAAGATGACCGGCTTGCAATATCAGACCGAGGCTGCGGGCCGGCGTTGAACCTCGGTTGAACTTTCATTGAACCACCATTGAGTCTCTATTGAACTTCCATTGAACCTCGATTGAGCCCCATTGAACCGGCGTTGCACCGACAGTTGTGGGATTTGGCAGCCGTGCAGCCGTCCATTCTGGGCTTGCTGTATTGCAGTTCGGTGCGTTTCTTGCATGTGAATGCCCGAAACGACTTTTCGAATGCACGTCGACAAACATAAGATCTTCGGACATATCGACATGATGCAGGCCATCGGCAAATCGATTGCCGTATTGTTGGCCTATCTGGTCGGAATGTACGTGACCGGCCGCTTCCACAGTTCGTCGAACTATCTGGGAGCGATTCTGGCCTGTACGTCGGCCATTGTGGTGTTTCAGGGGCAGGGGGTCCGCGACTCCTTTTACAAGGGTTGGCTGCGCGTATTGGGAACCTTTATCGGGGCGGTGGTGGCATACATATATCTTGAAATCTTCGATTTTTCGATCTGGGGGTTGACGGCAACGGTCTTTGTGCTTGCGATACTCTGCATGCTGTTCCGGATCCCCGACAACGGCCGCATGGCTACCATTACGCTGGCCATCATCATGATCGTGTCGAAGGAGTCGCCCAAGATGCCGCCCTGGCTCAATGGCACATTGCGGTTCGTGGAATCGGCGGTGGGGGTTGCGATAGGCGTTGCGACTATCTGGGCGTACGAACATATCCACAAACTGCTGGTTAAGGTATTCACCCCGAGGCCGAAACCGGAAAAATCGGTCTGAAGTGCCGGGAACGGAAGAAAAAACAGTGCATGATATTTGGCAATTGCGGAATTTTGCCTATCTTTGTACCCGCAAAGAAACGGTGTGGTAGTTCAGCTGGTTAGAATGCCTGCCTGTCACGCAGGAGGTCGCGAGTTCGAGTCTCGTCCATACCGCCAACGGAGAGTATGCATGAAGCATATTCTCCGTTTTTTGTTGCCTGGTGTGCGCCTGCGGGAGGCGTATGGCGAGTCTCTGATTCCTGAGAAACGGGCTCTTCGGACATGATATCACTCCAGCTTGAACCTCCTTCCATACATAATAATTACGCAATCCAGTGACGGTGTTGCATGTCCATCGGCAGGCAGTGGGGCGCTGAAACGATGCGGCTTCGAAAAAAACGCAGTCAGATCGGTCGGAGGGTATTGTTTTTGCACTGTCGTTTGACAGTTTAACAATTAAAACTTCGTTGAATATGTTTTTTCTGTGGTATCTTCTTGTCGGACTGGTATCGGGATGGCTGGCCAATCTGATAGTCAAGGGGAAAGGATCCGGACTGGTCATCAATCTGATTATAGGCGTTGTCGGCGGACTGTTGGGCGGCTGGATCTTTTCGTTGTTCGGACTCTTCGCCGTCGGGACCTTCGGCAGTATCATAATGTCGGTCGTGGGAGCGGTTGTCCTGCTTTGGATTGCGGCTATGGTTTACCCCAGGCGCGGCGAAAAGTAATTCGCCCCGAAAAGGTTAATGCCGGACTGAAGGCAGCGTTCGTTTTTTCCCTCCCCTCCCTCCCTCTACATGCTGACAAGTTAAACGGGTTCAAGCGGCGTATTTTGACACCGTCTGAGCCCGTTTAAATCATCCATATATAATTCTCCTCTTTGTTGCCCGCAGCGCAACTGCCCGACTCTCCGTGTTTGCCGTGCCGTCTACACCTTTTGGGTTGTCAGTATCTTCTTGGCACTCCTTCCTCTCTCCGACATTATGTCCGATAACACGCTTTTATGTGAGGATGACATTGTTTGGTTGTGCCCAGCCCGTTATGGTATGAATTGAATGCGGGTGGTGCGGGGGTCAAACTTCGGATTCGGCATCCGGCCTCTCGACCGTGTTCCTGAAGAAGGAAAACCGGACACTGCCATAATTGCGGACCTGTTCGAAATTCGGATGCGACGAATAGTCGCGGTCCTTCGAGTGCTCGAAAATCAACAACCCGTCTTCACGCAGCAACTTTCGTTCGAAAACCAGTTCTATGACCTGATCGCTTTCGGTCAGGTCGTACGGGGCGTCCGAAAATATTATGTCGAACTGTTTCGGGCAGTTCTTCAGGTAGAGGAAAACATTGGCATGCGTCGGATGCAGCATCCCGAATCCGAGTTCTGCCGCAGTCCGCTTGATGAAGTTGAAATGTACGGGGTTCACCTCAACCGAGGTTACGCTCCGGGCTCCGCGCGAACAGAATTCGTAACTTATCGAACCGGTTCCGGCAAAGAGATCCAGAACGTCGCACTCCTCCAGATCGACCGTGTTCGAGAGGATGTTGAAGAGGTTCTCCTTTGCAAAATCCGTTGTCGGACGAGCCCGCAGGTTGCGCGGCGGAGTGATCGTCCTGCCGCGATGTGTTCCGCTGATTATTCGCATACGACCCGTTTGAAATGTTTCTTTACAATCTTGGCAGCCTCTTTTGCCGTATTTCCGCCGAGCACTATTGTATAGTCGTCGAGGTGGAACGAGGCGTCGAGCACCGACAGGCAGTACAGCAGATCGTCGGTGGTGGCGCACGGCACAACTTCGGCGAATCGGAGTCCGCGGTTCCAGACCTTGATGAAGGCGAGGCCAGCGGTTACGAGACACCATACTGCGGGATTATCTTTGGGAGCAGGGCGCAGGAGCGGAGATGTGAATTCCGCCCGGGAGCCGTATTTGGCGGCAACCGCTTCGGGCAGGCCCACCGGCACGGCCATGACGGCGACGATATCGGAATCGGCCGGTTGAGCATTGATTATGGTCTCCTGCGGATCGGGGTATATCCCGTTCAGGCGGAGTAGCGCATCGGCCGAATCGGGGTTGAATATCGGTTTCGGGACCAGTACGCATTTTGACGTAACGATCTCGACCGAGACGCTCTGGTATTGCGGGTCGGCCGGTTTGAGTTCTGTCTGAGAAAAAAGATGTCCATTCAACACCAATTGAATGGACATCTTTTTATTGTCGACCGGAATATTATTCCCAGTTTCCTGCTTCATTGTTAGGCTGGTTGATATCGCCGACCTTTACGCCCGGATATTTGTTGTAGATGTTTTTGTTCTCGTCGATGAGGTTGATCAGCTCCTGGCGGTATTTAACCGTGTCGAGGAACATTTTGTAAGGAGCCTTGCACTCCATGACGGGGACAACGACATTACCTGTCTCCACCGATCCGGCAGCGAGCAGGAACTCAACCTTGTTTTCGGTTCCGGGGATGTAACGGAGGTTCTGCACATCGGCAACGGAGAGTTTTCTGGGAGCGAAAACGGTATCGATAACCGGTATCGAGAACTCTTCGACATTCTGTATTTTACGCAGTTTGAGCTGAGCCATAGCTGCCGAGTCATCTTCGTCGACCAGTCGGCGCTCCATGATGAGCGAGTCGTTGAGGATGAAGTTGATCAGAGTATCGAAGCTGCCGGTAAAGCGCTGATACTTCGATTTGAAAGCACGTTCAGCCGTACGGATGTCCTTGATTCGTTCGATAACGGCAGCCTCTTTTGTTTTACGTTCGTTCTCGAATTCTACAGGGGTTGCGATCTGACGATAGACCACGTAAGCCAATGCGATGATGACTATCGCAAGACAGATTTGAAGAACTTTTTTCATTTCTAAGCTATAATTTTATTAAGTTTGTCATACAAAAAACGTAGGATACACTGTACCGGCACAAACGGATGATAATATTATGCTTAATACACATATCGCGACCCAAATTTACACTAAAATTACTTTTATACCAACTTTTGGGCAAAAAAAAATCGTAGAAAAATTTGCCGATTTCATTTGCAGCGACGACGCAGAGGAGATTTTCGTCATTAACGGCTATGCCGGAACCGGAAAAACGTCGTTGATTTCGGCCTTTGTGTCGGCGCTTAAGGATTTGAGAATCAAACCTGTCTTGTTGGCCCCGACGGGACGGGCCGCAAAGGTGCTCGCTCATAATGCCAATCATCCTGCGCAGACTATACATAAACGCATATACCGTCAGAATAACGCAGCCGCTTACGATGCCCGTTTTTCGCTCGGCTTCAACAAGGAGTCGGATGCCTGTTTCATTGTCGACGAGGCCTCGATGCTGGCCGAGGGACGGAATGAAGGTTCATTGTTCGGGTCGGGCAACCTGATCGACGACTTTATAAAATATGTAAGGCAGGGCCGGCGTTGCAAGATCGTACTGGTGGGGGACAGTGCCCAGCTCCCGCCGATAGGCGAGGAGCGCAGTCCGGCTCTCGATCCCGACTACATGTCGCGATACGGTCATGTCATATATAATACATTGGACGAGGTGGTGCGACAGGAGTCCGGCTCTGGAATCCTGGCCAATGCCACGCTGACACGGTCGATGCTCGATCGGGGGATATGCGAACCGCCGCGGTTCGACATGTCGCATCCCGATTTCGAGGCGATCACCGGGGCCGAGTTCATGGAGAAGGTGGAGGAGTGCTACCAGCGTTACGGCCGTGACGAGACGATCGTCATTACGCGCTCGAACAAGCGGGCAAACCGTTTCAATGCCGGGATACGCCGTTATGTCCTGGGGGCCGAGGAGGAGATCGAGAGCGGTGACATGATGATGATCGTCAAGAACAACTATTTCTTTACCGAGCGCGACGAGGAGAGCAAGATCGATTTCATTGCCAATGGCGACATTGCCCGGCTGCGGCGTTTGCGGCGCTGCGAGGAGTTGTACGGGTTTCGGTTTGCCGACGCTACGCTGACGCTGGTCGACTATGACGATACGGAGATCGAGTGCAAGGTGCTGCTGGATACGGTCACTTCGGATTCGCCGTCGTTGACCTACGAGGAGAGTTCGAAACTGTTTTATGCCGTCGAGGCCGACTTCATGGATATGGCAATGAGATTCATTGATATCAGGAAGAGAGTCTACACCTTCCCCAAGATGGGTGAGAAGGCTTACTTCATCGCAGTGCCCACTTCGGCAGGTACCGGCTCTGAGGTCACTCCCTTTGCAGTTATCACCGATGAGAAGACCGGCGTTAAGTATCCCCTTGCCGATTATCAGCTCATGCCTAACATGGCTATAGTTGATACCGACTTCCACATGACCGCACCCAAGGGCCTTACCTCCGCATCGGGTATCGATGCCGTTACCCATGACCTTGAGGCTTTCGCTTCAATGATGGCGACGGATTACACCGACGGCCTTGCTCTTAAATCAATCAAGACTATATTTGAGTATCTGCCCAGAGCCTATGACAACGGCCCCAACGACATTGAGGCGAGAGAGAAGATGGCTAATGCCGCCACCATGGCAGGTATGGCTTTCGCAAACGGCGTATGCCACTCCATGGCTCATAAGCTCGGCGCTTTCCATCATCTGCCTCACGGCATTGCAAACGCACTTATGATCGAAGAAGTGCTTCGCTTCAACGCGAGCGAGAAGCCCGTCAAGATGGGCACCTTCCCGCAGTACGATCATCCTCACACCCTTGCCCGCTATGCAGAGGTCGCCGATTATCTCGGCCTCGGCGGCAAGAATGACTCAGAGAAGCTTGAAAATCTTATCAAGGCCATCAATGACCTTAAAGACAGGATCGGCATCAAAAAGACCATCAAGGATTACGGCATCGACGAGAAGGACTTCCTTGACCGCCTTGACGCAATGACCGAGCAGGCGTTCGATGATCAGTGCACCGGCGCAAATCCCCGTTACCCGCTCATGAGCGAAATAAAGCAGATGTATCTCAACGCATATTACGGAACACACGAAGAAGTTTAAGGAGGGTCATATAATGAATCTTGACAGAATTCTTGCAGTCAGAAACGATAAGACCGTCTACCGCGACGGCAACCTTTGTCTCAAGGTGTTTAACTCCGATTTCTCAAAGGCTGACGTCCTTAACGAGGCGCTCAACCAGGCGAGGATCGAGGAGACGGGGCTGAATATCCCCAAGATCCACGAAGTCACCGTCATCGAGGGCAAATGGACTATAGTTTATGACTATATCAGCGGCAAAACTCTCGCTCAGCTCATGGAGGAGCACCCCGAGAAGAAGGAAGAATATCTTGAGCTGCTTGTAAATCTCCAGCTTGAGATGCATTCCAAGACCTGCCCCCTGCTCAACAAGCTCAAGGATAAGATGAGCCGCAAGATCAGCCAGACCGACCTGAGCGCTACGGTGCGTTATGACCTGCATACCCGCCTTGAGGCTATGCCGAAGCATAACAAGGTCTGCCACGGCGACTTTAACCCCTCAAACATCATCATCTCCGACAACGGCGACCCCTATATCATCGACTGGTCGCATGCCACTCAGGGTAACGCATCCGCCGACGCAGCACGCACCTATCTGCTCTTCTGGCTCAACGGCGACATCGACGGTGCAAAGAAGTATTTGCAGCTCTTCTGCGACAAGAGCAACACCCCCATCCAGTATGTTCAGAAGTGGCTGCCCATCGTCGCCGCTTCACAGACCGTCAAGGGCAATGAAAAAGAGCGTGAATTCCTGCTCTCTTGGATAGACGTTGTTGACTACGAATAAGGAGGAAAATACAAATGAAGATCACCATCTGCATCGGTTCATCCTGCCATATCAAAGGCTCCCGTCAGGTAGTTGAGCAGCTTCAGTACCTGATCCACGAGAATAAGCTCTCCGACAAGGTCGAGCTCGGCGGCACCTTCTGCATGGGTAAATGCCAGCAGGGCGTATGCGTCACCATCGACGACAACCTCGGCAGCAAGACCTACTCCGTCAGCCCCGACACCGTTAAGGAATTCTTTGAGGAAAACGTTCTTTCAAAGGTTGGATGATTTATGATAATTCAGATATGCATAGGCAGCTCATGCCATCTGAAGGGCTCCGAAAGGCTCGTTGAGCTTTTTCAGGACGCCATCAAAGACAGCGGTTATTATGACGAAATAACACTTGCCGGCAGCTTTTGCACCGGCAGGTGTAACCGTGAGGGTGTCACGATAACGGTGGACGACGATATCTACACCGGCGTGACTCCGGAGAATTTCACTGCATTTTTTGAAGACAAAGTAATGAAAAAACTCAAAGCTCAGGAGGCTTGACGGTATGTCAGACTGCTTGACCCTAAAAAAATCAAACTGCAAAAACTGCTATAAATGTATCCGCCATTGCCCGGTGAAATCCATAAGATTCTCGGGCAATCAGGCCTATATAATAGGCAATGAGTGCATCCTCTGCGGTCAGTGCTTTGTTGTCTGCCCGCAGGATGCAAAGCAGATAGTCGACGAGAGCGAGAAGGTCAGAGTGCTGCTCCAAAGCGGCGACCCCGTCATAGTCAGCCTCGCTCCGTCATTTGTTGCGAATTACGACGGAGTCGGCATCGGCTCAATGCGTAAGGCGCTTAAGCAGCTCGGCTTCTATGACGCCGAGGAGACTGCGATCGGCGCAACTATCGTCAAAAAGGAATATGAGCGCATGGTCGCCGAGGGTGACAGGAATGTTATAATAACCTCCTGCTGCCACTCGATAAACCTGCTCATTCAAAAGTATTATCCTTCGGTACTCCCCTATCTTGCGGATGTCATGTCGCCCATGCAGGCGCATTGCACCGATATCAAAAAGAGATATCCCGACGCAAAGACCGTGTTTATCGGCCCCTGCGTTGCCAAGAAGGACGAAGCGCAGTATTATGACGGTATCGTTGACGCCGTGCTGACCTTTGACGAGCTGACCGAATGGCTCAAAAATGAGAATATCGAGCTTGAAAAGGAGCTTGACAGCGACGAGAACAGCAGGGCGAGATTCTTCCCGACCACGGGCGGTATACTCAAGACTATGGCGCTTGACGACCCGAAATACACCTATATGTCGCTTGACGGCGTTGAGAACTGCATGGCAGCTCTTAAAGAAATTGAAAACGGCAGCATCAATAACTGCTTTATCGAGATGTCAGCCTGCGTCGGCAGTTGTGTCGGCGGCCCCGTTATGGAGAAATTCCACCGTTCACCCATCAAGGATTACGCCGCAGTTGCGAATTTTGCAGGCAAGAACGATTTTGAGGTCGATATGCCAATGCCTGCCGAGATCCACAAGACCTTCACCGCTATCGAGCGCCGCATGATGCCTCCTTCGGAGAGCGAGATAAGAGATATCCTGCGCCAGATGGGCAAAATGAAGCCCTCCGACGAGCTGAACTGCGGCTCCTGCGGCTACAACAC
>URTU01000008.1 GCA_900550925.1 uncultured Alistipes sp.
TTTGTATATAGCTGCCGATGAGTGTCATAGACGCAGTCAACTCACCTTTTGCAACGTATGGAGAACTGACCGGGACGGATTTGTCCGGAGCCGTCAGAAGTGAATATGAAATCAGAACTGAATATGAAATCCGGCCCGCAAATCCATTCGAACGTTTTGGTCGGAATAAGAGTGCTGCCGTCAGTTGAATAACCTTCATTCGGACATCCGGACCAGCATGCACAAGTTTACGGTCAGGTTATCGACCGGCGTTGAGCGACACCTCGTTGACCAGAGCCGTGCCCTCGTCGAACGCCCTGAGGTTGTCGAGGGTCGTGCGGGCGATATTCTCCAGAGCCTCGCGGGTAAAGAATGCCTGATGCGATGTCACGATAACGTTGTTGAACGAGAGTACTCGCGCCAGAACATCGTCATCCATAACGCGGTCCGACGTGTCCTCATAGAAATAGCCGGCCTCCTCCTCGTAGACATCGAGAGCGGCCGACCCCACTTTCTTGGACTTCAGACCTTCGATCAGCGCCTCGGTGTGGATCAGCTGGCCGCGGCCCGTATTTATTATCATCACCCCGGGCTTCATCCGGTCGATTGCCGCGGCATCGATCATGTAGCGGGTCTGGTCGGTCAGCGGGCAATGCAGCGATATTATGTCCGAACGCTGGTAGAGTTCGTCGAGCGTGACATATCCGATTCCCTCCTTCTTTGCGAAATCCATATCCGGATAGAGGTCGTATGCCAGCACGTTCATCCCGAACCCGCGCAGGATATGTATCAATACCTTTGCAATGCGGCCCGTACCGATGATGCCGGCCGTCTTGCCGTACATGTCGAACCCCAACAGCCCGTGCAGCGAGAAATTCCCGTCACGCGTGCGCCATACGGCCCGGTGGATGCGGCGGTTCAGGGTCAGCATCAGCGCCACGGTATATTCCGCCACCGCATGCGGCGAGTAGGCCGGTACGCGTACCACCTTGATTCCGTATTCTGCAGCCGCCCGCAGGTCGACATTGTTGTAGCCGGCGCAACGCAGCGCGATCAGTTTGATTCCCTGCCGCGAGAGAGCGCCGATCGTTTCGGCATCGGCCGTGTCGTTCACAAAGATACATACCGCATCGGCACCGGATGCAAGCGACACGGTGCCGATATTGAGATGACTCTCCGTATATTCAATTTGAAAAGCATATTCGCCGCTGATCCTGTCGAACGAATCGCGATCATACGGCTGCGTACCGAAAAACACTATTTTCATAAGATCGTTTTTTTTACGGGACACACATTCAAATACGATGCCTTTCGGGCCTTTTCAGCATATCAATTCGGCAAGATCCTCGAAAAACGACGGATATGACTTTGCAACGCACTCGGCCCCGCGGATCGTGATCGGGCTGTCGGCCGTCAGCGCCGCTACGGCCATCGACATGGCAATGCGATGGTCGCCGTGGCTGTCGACGCAGCAGCCGCGGATCTGCCCGCCGCGGATACGCATGATGTCGTCCTGCGAAATGTCGACTTCGATACCCGCCTTCTCATACTCCTCGGCAATGGTCAGCGCACGGTTGCTCTCCTTGTGCAGCAGGCGCGAGGTGCCGCGGATTACGCTCGTTCCCCGGCAGTTTGCGGCCAGCGCCGCCAGTGCAGGAAACAGGTCGGGACAGTTGGTGGCGTCGAACTCGAACGCCTTCAGCTCGCGGCGGCGCACCGTAACCGAATTTTCCGTGGAGAGGATCTCGGCTCCGGCCAGCATCAGCGCCTTGATGATGGCATAGTCGGCCTGCAGCGACAACCGGTTCAGATTGTCGACCGTCACTTCGCCGGCAACGGCCCCCGCAACCAACATCGACGCCGCACTGCTCCAGTCGCCTTCGATGTGAAACTCGACCGGAGTATAGTGTTGTCCGCCCTCGATATAGTATTCCGTATAATTTTTGTGTTCGATGGTAACCCCGAAACGGCGGGCCGTATCGATGGTCATGTCGATATATGGCAGGCTCACCGGATTCTCGACATATACCGTCGTATCCTTTTCGACCACGGGCAGCGACAGCAGCAGTCCCGTCAGGAACTGCGAGCTGACCGAACCGTCAAGATGAACCTCGCCGCCGCGGATCGGGCCCGTAACACGTATCGGCAGATAACCGCCACCGTCCAGCACCTCGACGCCGAGTTCGCGCAACGGCTCGACCATCATCGAAATGGGGCGGTAGAGCATCGTTCCCTCGCCTTCGATGGTAATGGGAACGGAACAGAGCGATGCCAACGGCGTAAACAGCCGTGTCGAGAGTCCCGATTCGCCGACCAGAAGCCGGTCGCTTTTGGGCGCCAGGCCTCCGCGGACGGCATAGGTACTCTCGTTGATTTCGCGGATCGTACCGCCCAGAGCCGTGACGCAACGCATGGCAGAGCGGGTATCGTTGCACAATTCGAGATTCCCGATTACGGACTCCCCATCGGCGAGCAGCGACACTGCCAACGCCCGCTGGGCATAACTTTTCGAACAGGGCGGCGTGACGTGTCCCTGAACGGCTGACGGATGAATCGAACGTTCCATTACCTGAGTTTGAAATCTTTACCCAAATAGACTTTGCGCACCTGTTCGTCGTTGGCCAGCTCTTCGGCCGAACCGGCCTTCAGAATACGTCCCTCGAACAACAGATAGGTGCGGTCGGTGATCGAGAGTGTTTCGTGTACGTTGTGGTCAGTGATGATCACACCGATATTCTTGTCCTTGAGCGTTCCGACGATGCTCTGGATATCCTCCACGGCGATCGGGTCGACTCCGGCGAAGGGTTCGTCCAGCAGGATGAACTTGGGGTTGATGGCCACCGCGCGGGCAATCTCCGTACGGCGCCGCTCACCGCCCGAGAGCTGTATGCCGAGGCTCTTGCGCACCTTCTGCAGGCGGAACTCCTCGATCAGGCTTTCGGTACGCTCACGCTGGTACTCCTTGGAATATGATGTCATCTCGAGCACCGCCCGGATATTATCCTCGACGCTCAGCTTGCGGAATACCGAAGCCTCCTGCGCCAGGTATCCTACACCCATCTGGGCACGCCGGTAGACCGGTTCTGCGGTAAGTTCGACAACTCCCTGTTCTTCGGTTTCGAGATATATGTTGCCCTCGTTCGGCTTGATAAGCCCCACGATCATATAGAAAGTAGTGGTCTTTCCGGCACCGTTCGGCCCGAGCAGGCCTACTATTTCGCCCTGACGAACGTCGATCGACACGTGATCGACAACTGTACGGGTTTTGTATCTCTTGACGAGATCGGTCGTGAATAGCCTCATTGGATTGAAAAAATTTCTACAAAGATATTATTTTTTCCGAAAAAAGCACTATCTTTATCTCAAATTTGATTCACTGTTCATCTATTTTCGAGGCGTGTTATGGCGGATGATCTACACAACCTGCTGCATGAGAAACTAAAAGAGTATTTCGGATTCACTTCGTTCAAGGGCAATCAGGAGGCCGTTATCAAAAATGTGCTGGCGGGTAAGGATACATTCGTCCTGATGCCAACAGGCGGAGGCAAATCCCTTTGCTATCAGTTGCCGGCACTCATAATGGACGGCGTCGCAATCATAATCTCGCCGCTGATCGCCCTGATGAAGAACCAGGTAGATTCGATGCGCACATTCTCCGCCGACTCGGGCGTAGCTCACTTCCTCAATTCGTCACTCAACAAGACCGCCGTAAACCAGGTGCGTTCAGATGTGCTCGGCGGAAAGACAAAACTGCTCTATTTCGCCCCCGAGTCGCTCACCAAGGAGGATAATGTCGAGTTTCTGCGCAAGATCAAAATCTCATTCTACGCAATTGACGAGGCGCACTGTATCTCGGAATGGGGCCACGATTTCCGCCCCGAGTACCGCCGAATCCGCCCGATCATAAACGATATCGGGCAGGCTCCGCTCATTGCTCTTACGGCTACCGCAACGCCAAAGGTCCAGATGGACATTCAGAAAAATCTGGGAATGCTGGACGCTACCGTCTTCAAGTCGTCGTTCAACCGCCCGAATCTGTATTACGAGATACGCCCGAAGCACGAGGCCGCAAAGGAGATCATTAAATACATCAAGCAGAACGAAGGCAAATCGGGTATAATATATTGTCTGAGCCGAAAGAAGGTGGAGGAGCTGGCCGAACTGCTCGTGGCAAACGGCATCAAGGCCCTGCCGTACCATGCCGGTATGGATGCCGCAACCCGGGCTCACAATCAGGATGCCTTCCTCATGGAGCAGGCCGACGTTATCGTGGCTACGATCGCCTTCGGCATGGGTATCGACAAGCCCGATGTGCGTTATGTAATCCACTACGACATTCCCAAAAGCCTCGAAGGGTATTACCAGGAGACCGGCCGTGCGGGGCGTGACGGCGGTGAGGGCCGATGCATTGCATTCTACAGTTACAAGGATATTCAGAAACTCGAAAAATTCATGCAGGGCAAGCCGATTGCCGAACAGGAGATCGGCAAACTGCTGCTTCAGGAGACCGTTTCGTATGCCGAGAGTTCGATCTGCCGCCGCAAGACGCTGCTGCACTATTTCGGCGAGGAGTATACCGAAGATAATTGCGGAAATTGCGACAACTGCCTCCATCCCAAACCCAAGATCGAGGCCAAGGCATCGACGCAGCTGATGTTGAAGACCATGCAGTTCATCGGCGACAAGTTCAAGGCCGACTATCTGATCAGCATCCTGACGGGTAAGATCACCGCCCTGAACAAAAGCTACGGGCACAACACCTGCGAATGGTTCGGCGCCGGGAGCGATCACGACGGGAAATATTGGGGTGCTGTCATCCGGCAGGCCCTCATTCTCGGTCTGATAGACAAGAATATTGAAAACTACGGTCTGTTGGCTATCAATGACAAGGGCCGGTCGTATATCAATCTGCCGTTCCCGATCTACATAACCCTCGACCATGACTACGACGAGGAGGAGAAGGAGATCGAGGCTGCCGTTCCGGCCGGCCGCGGCGGCGTGGCCGACGAAGAGTTGTTCTCCATGTTGAAGGACCTGCGCCGGAAGGTGGCCAAGAAGCATAATCTGCCTCCGTTTGTAATCTTCCAGGACCCGTCGCTCGAGGACATGTCGATACAGTATCCCGTCACGCTCGAGGAGATGCAGAATATCACCGGCGTCGGGGTAGGCAAGGCCCGGAAGTTCGGACAGGAGTTCATCGACCTGATCAAGCGCTATGTCGACGAGAAGGAGATAATCCGTCCGCAGGACATGGTGGTCAAGAGTGTCGGCAGCAAGAGCGGAAACAAGATATTCATTATACAGTCGATCGACCGCAAGATGGATTTCGAGGATATCGCACGAGCCAAGGATCTCGAATTCGACGAACTGCTGACCGAAATCGAAGGTATCGTAAATTCGGGAACCAAGCTCAATATCAGCTACTACATCAGCGAATTCATGGATGAGGACAAGGCCGACGAGATATATGAATATTTCAAGGAGGATGCCGAAAGCGACTCGATCGACGAGGCGTTGAACGAATTGGGCCCCGATTTCACGGAGGAGGAGGTCCGGCTGGTACGCATCAAGTTCATCTGCGAACAGGGCAACTGATCACGTCCTAAATCCTGCAATGTCTCTTATCTGTCGTACACCACGCATGTACAGCGGGGTGGGGCAGGTGTATGTTGTTAGCTCTCTTCGAAAAACCGATCCTGCAGTCAATGTTTTGGCATTTGTTTTTGCAAGGATGAAATATGCATATATTTGCTATATGGACTATTTAATATCATGATATGAAAACGATTGCTCCCCTCCGACAAACGATCTCAGGTGCCCGGAAAGCTCTGAAATCATCTCGAACCGCCATGTTTTTGGCAGTCGCCGCTGCTTTTGCGGCCGTTTCGTGCGGCCACTCCGACATGCGAACCGTGAAGGTCTCGGGGCGGGGGCTGGACTTCTATCCCGACAGTGCGCGGATGATCGTCCTCCCGTATGGCGCCGACTTCCGCTTCGACCAACCAGCAGCAAGTGCGTATATTGTCGACGGAGCCTTCGAACTGTCGTTCCGGGATTCGATCACGCGCCTCTATGAACTTGTAGTCGAGGATGATATACGCAAGGGTGCATTCCAGGCCTATACTTTCTTTTCGGACGGCAAACCGCTGCGTTTCACCTTCCGACGGCAATTCGAGTCCACGCGGGTCGATGTCTCGGGAAGTGCCGACAATGAGGAGTTATATCTTTACCTTAACCACTGGGCGAATATCTATGAACCGATTGACAGCATTAGGTACGGGATCAATAGCTGGCTCAAAGAGAAATATGGCGAGGGCGGTTTCCCCGAAGAGGGCTCAGATGACTATCGCTGGCTGCGCAAGGAGTCTGAGCGTGTGTCGGCCCTGTACGACCACGTATTCGAGGCGGCCGATTATGAAGGCTGGTTGAATGACCGGATTCGCAGCCATCCGACGCTTGCAGGACTTTTCGAAGTTTCGAAGGCCTTGGAGCGCGAGGTGCGTATGGCCAGGAGCGATGCCAGCTATACCATAGACACGGCATGGCTGAACCTCTACAACAGTTACCGCGACCGTTTCCCTGACAGCTGGCTGGTACAACGTACCGATGGGCTGTTGGCCGCAGTAGAGCGGTTGGCTCCCGGGGCACCGTTCCCCGACTTCACGGCACCGTCGCTCGACGGAGAGCGCTATCGGCTCGGGAAGCTGATCGAGGGGAAGATCGCCGTGCTGGACTGCTGGGCTTCGTGGTGCGGACCGTGCCGGCGGCACTCCATCGAACTGATTCCGATCTATGAACAGTACCGCGAACGCGGTTTCACGGTGGTTGGTGTGGCCCGCGAGTACGACGATCTCGACGATATGCGTCTTGCAATCGAAAAGGATGGCTATCCCTGGATACAGCTCTATGACCTCGACGGTGCGGAAGGCATATGGGACCTTTACGGGCTTTCGTTGGCCGGCGGAGGAATCTTCCTGATCGACCGCGAGGGTAGGATCGTCGAAAAGATCTCCGATGTGGAGCAGGTGCGCCGTTACCTCGAAGAACAACTGGGCGAATAGCACAAGCCTGCGGAGGCGATGAGTGATGACCGCCGCCAGAAATTGGCTGTCCGGCGTATGTGATGAGTTCCGCGCCTGATCGGCGGCCGGTCAGTAGAGTGAAAGGCAGCAATAATCTGCAGCCACCGGCAATAGAGCGAAAGACAACAATAGTCTGCAGTTGGGATGGTGGAACAGGTGGAGACGGTAACCGGCGGTCGGAGAGCCCCGCAAGGCCGTGTTGCATCGTCGTCTCTTTTTTCATATCTTTGCAGCCGTATGACGGAAGTTAGAGCAAAAAAAGCCCTTGGTCAGCATTTTCTGACCGATCTGAACATCGCACGCAAGATCTGCATGTCGTTGTCGGGCGGCGACGTGGACAATCCCGTACCGGTACTCGAAGTTGGATGCGGCATGGGGGTGCTGACGCAGTTCCTGCTCGGACGCCGCGACATCACGACGTGGGGCGTGGAGATCGACCACGAAAGCATCGCATACCTGCACAACCACTATCCCGATTTTGCACCGCGCCTGATCGAAGGCGATTTCCTCAAGATGGATCTAAAAGAGGTATTCCCCGACGGCCTGCGGCTGATTGGCAACTTCCCGTACAACATCTCGTCGCAGATATTTTTCAAACTGCTCGAAAACCGCGACATGATCCCCGAATGCGTGGGGATGGTGCAGCGCGAGGTCGCCGTGCGCATAGCCGAGAAGCCCGGGTCGAAAGAGTACGGCATCCTGAGTGTGCTGCTGCAGGCTTGGTACGACATCGAGTATCTCTTCACGGTCAACGAAAGCGTCTTCAACCCGCCTCCGAAGGTCAAAAGCGCCGTGATACGCCTGCGTCGGAACAGTGTCAGGGAGTTGCAGTGCGACGAACGCCTCTTCGTACAGGTCGTCAAGGCCGCCTTCGGACAACGGCGCAAGATGTTGCGCAATGCCCTGCGGTCGGCATTCGGCGCATTCGGAGGTGCCGAACACCGCTTCTTCTCCGAACGCGCCGAACGGCTGTCGGTGGGGGATTTCGTGGAGCTCACCCGCTGGGTAGCCGAACACCGCACAGCCAATCATCGCTAAATACCTAAAAGTAGGTATTCTTCATTTCTCACGGACTGTCTAACTTTGCAACTGACAATCAAGCTATGATGATGTATAAACTTGGCAAGTACAAACCAAGCGACAAGATGAGCGACCTGGTATGCGAAAACTATCAGGTACTGCTGATTATGAGCCGGTTCGGGATCGCACTGGGGTTCGGCGACAAGACCATCGACCAGGTCTGCACACTCAACGGCGTACATACGGCTACGTTCCTGGCCATCGTAAACATGATGCTGGACGAGGAGCCGCTGCCGGCCGACCAATACCCGAACATTTCGATCGAATCGTTCGTCGGGTACCTGCACAATTCGCACGACTATTTTCTCGGGTTCCGCCTCTCGGCCATCCGCCGCAAACTGATGGAGGCACTCGATTACCGTCTCGGCGATGTCTCGATGGCCATCATGCGCTTCTTCGACGAATATGTCGGCGAGGTCCGCAAGCATATGCTTTACGAAGAACAGACCCTCTTCCCGTATGTGCACCGGCTGCTGGCCGGGGAGAAACCGGCCGGATATGACATCGACAGGTTCGAACGTCAGCACAACTCGGTCGAGGCGAAAATGACCGAACTCAAGAACATCCTCATAAAATACTACCCGGCAAAGGAGCACAATGCCCTGAATGACGTTCTGTTCGATATCTTCACGACCGAGGCCGATCTGGCATCGCACAACTTCGTCGAGAACAACCTGTTCGTGCCGCTTGTGAAAAGCGTCGAGGACAAAATTCTGCAAAAGCCATGAGCACGACGCTCAAAATAGCCGTTGCCGAACCGTCGCTGATAATCCGCAGCGGGTTGCTGTCCGTGCTGAAACGGCTTTCGGCGCTCAACGTGCAGATCGTCGAGATTGCCGACATAGGCTCGCTGGTCGATATTCTGAAACAGCAGTCCCCAGACATGCTCATCATCAATCCGGCACTGTTGGGACTCTTCTCGCTGCAACAGGTCCGGAACGGTTCGGGATGCCGGTCATTGCGCTGCATAGCCCTGCTCAACAACCTTCCGGACGAGAGCCTGACCAATGCCTACGACGAGACGATTTCGATATACGATACGGCTGAAACCATTCGTGAAAAGCTGCAGCGCCTGGCGCTTCCCGAAGGGCAGGAGAGCGATCGCGAACAGTTGAGTACGCGCGAGAAGGAGATCATCGTATGTGTGGTGAAGGGGATGACCAACAAGCAGATTGCCGAAAAGCTATTTATCTCGACGCATACGGTCATCACGCACCGGCGCAACATAGCAGCCAAACTGCAGATACACTCGCCGGCCGGGCTGACAATCTATGCCATCGTCAACCGGCTCGTCGAACTGAATCAGATCAAGGAGACGATTCAGAACAGTCAGGAGTGATGCCCCCACACATTGCCGAACCTGCACACTTCGCGTAGGGCACAAAAAAACGAGCCCCGACTCCTAAAAGTCGGGGCTCGTTGCTGTTTCAGCCGATCACATCGAACGAACGGCATTCATCCTCACGATCAGATTATTTAACGTCGATCTGACGGGTTGCGGCAGCACTTGCAGCGGGTTTCTTCTTGGGCAGGTCGATCGTCAGCACACCGTGCTCAACTTTGGCCGAGATGTGTTCCTTGTCCACATCGTCGGGAAGCAACATGCTCTGACGGAACTGACTGTACGAGAATTCACGGCGCAGATAGGTGCCTTTCTTCTTGTTATCTTCGTTGTGTTCCGAATGTTTCTCCGAAGATACTACCAACTCGTCGTTGTCGTTGACATGGATCTTGAAGTCTTCCTTGGTCAGGCCGGCAACAGCCATCTCGACCTTGTACTCATCCTCGTTCTCAAGAATGTTAACTGCAGGTACCATAACGCTGCTCTTTTCGATCCACTCGTTTCCGAATACATCATTGAAAATACTCGGTAACCAATTCTGATTTCTTCTTGCAGGTGTCATAATTTTGTCCTCCTATAATTTTTTTTGTTTGTTCAACTTCTGTTTTGCACCCGCTCTCTCGCGGTTGCACTTATACTTAGGGCAAACTGTGTGCCATGCGGACTTTGGCACAAAAACGGGTCAGTTTGTCCAAACCGGAGTCAAACTGTCCGAAAAAGAGGACAAAAATTCAGTGACAATTTTACACACCGTGCGTCATTCGGTCACACACGCCGTCAATCCCGACGCCGAGGCCACCAACCCCATGCCAACCGAATCGGCAACAACCGACGGAACCGGCTCCGGAGCTGCCTGAATGAGCGTCACGTTGTTGATGAAGACCGGAGTGTAATGCTTGTCGCTGGGCTGCTGGCGGTTGTCGTCGTAACGGTCGATGAAGCGGAGGTCGAGGTGCGGCAGCAGGGTAGCCGGAAGCAGCTCTTCGGCCCGGTGCTGAGATACCAGTACGAACGGCAATGCCTCGACAACGGCAGTCGAATCGGTCAGATCGACAGGCAGAATCTTGCGGCCCGCCTCATACACCACATCTATACGCAACTCCTCGCTGTCGGGATGGAAGAACTCAAGCCCCTCCAGCTCAGGAATGTTGCGAGTGGCGTGTATGCTGTGATATCCGCTGTTGTTTGCGAGTTTGCCGATATAGGGCATTGCCAGAATTTCGGCCACGGCAAACAGAACCACCACCGCCCACAACATTGCAGCGGGTTTGCGGCGTACGGCGGCAACCACGAGCCATACTCCCACGGCAAGCATGGCGGCCGAAACCGTTGCCAGATTCACAAGCGAGATGCTGCCTTTCGCATACAGGAACAGATAGGCCAGAACCGGCAGTGCCAATACCACCAGTGCCAGCAGCCAGACATTGATTCCGAAGAACCAGCGGTCCGAGCGGTCATCCTCGTGACGGGCGAAACGCTCGATCCACCAGCGCAGCAGGTGTGCCACGGTCATGGCCGCAGGAATGAGCATCGGCAGCAGATATCGGTTTTTCTTTTCGGGCATCAGCGAGAGGAAAAAGACAATGAGAAGCGTCCACGACAGTGCAAACAGATATTCGCGGCGCATCGTAAGCCGCCGCAGCCAGTACGGGAATACCAGCGAAGTGAGCAGCATTAGCGCCCAGACACCCGTTTCGCCAAAGAAGGTGGAGTAGTAGTGCCACGGGCGCACATGGTGGTTCGACCACGCAGCCGACTCCTTTTCGAGCACATACATTGCCTCCTCGCGGTGGAATTCGTATATCACGCCGTACCACCAGAACCCGACCACGGCAAAGGTCAGGATCATCACCACAATTCCGGCCCACTTGTTGCGCGAGAAGCGGTGGAAAACCAGGAAATAGGCGACCAGGAACGGCAGCAGAAGCGCATAGAACGATACGGGGCCCTTGCTCATGAACGAAAGCCCGAGCATGACGCCGGCTGCCATGAAGCGGCCGATCTGCCGGCCCGGGTTTTCGAATGCGCAATACATGTAATATATGGCCCCCATCATCATGGCATGGCACCAGATGTCCCACGAAGCCGTACGGCCCATCAGGATTATGTTGTAGGAGGTGCACAGCACCAGCGAGGCTATCAGGGCATAATCCGAATCGCGCGTCATCCGCAACGACAGCAGATAGAAGAACACGACCAGCACCACGGCCATTATGCCGGCAACGGCACGCTGCGCCACGATCGAATCGGGCAGAAGCATCTCGACACCGGCAGCGGCCCAGGTCGGCAGGGGCGGTTTTTCGAGAAGCAGTTCACCGTTCATCGTCGGAACCATCCAGTGGCCGTCATAAACCATTTCGCGGGCCGTAATGATGTTGCGGCTCTCCATGATGTCGGTATAGAATACCCTGTTGTTGACAAAAAATGCCACGAAACATACAACCGCCAAAATCACGATGTGAAGTCGGTTGACGCGCTCCCGTTCAAGTGTTCTCATCATAATCCGTCATATTCTCCGATACAAATATACCGTTTTTTTCCGATCATGCAACAGTCAGCCAAAGAACACTTCCCACGCAACACGTAACGTACGGCCGGCGGCTGTCGTACATGAGCAGCGTCGGTCCGACCTCCGGCCGACGTCAGTAGACCGTTTCGGGAACCGTCTGTCCCGACGCCTCACCCTCGATTGAGTCGCGAAACCGTGCCGCAACATGCGAACCGTCGCAGAAGGGCTTGTTCGACGACTCACCGCAACGGCACAGCACGGTACGGTTGCGGATCTCATAGGTGGCTCCGTCGGGGCGCTCCACGGGGATGCCGCCGCGAACCCACAATCCGCCGCTGACCCCCGAAACCGGATCCTCGATCAGCCCCAGACTCGGAGGATAGGCGAATTCGAAATCACGTCCCGAGAGGTTCTCCCGGATCGACAGCCGGCTTCCGGGGCACATCGCAGCTTCACGCACGGCCAGTTTCCGCGAGGTCTGGTCCGCGGAGTCCCGTACCAGGTTGCGGACTCCGCCCCTGGCATAGCAGAATCGCGAAAATACGCAATACTCGCGGTCGTCGGACAATGTCACCTCGGCACCTTCGGTAATCCGTCTCTCGGCGGGATTACGGTTCAGGGAGGCTCGCAGTTCCGAATCCCATTCAACCTTCAAATGCGAACCGTCGCAGTAGGGCTTGTTGGCCGAGGCCCCGCACCGGCACAATGCCACTGGTTCCCTAACCATATCGAAACTGCGCCCCTGCTGGAAATACCAGCTTTCGCCATCGCTGTCGGGCATGATGAACTGTTGTGCCAACGGCGGCATCCCGAAAACCATATAGGGCCCACGAACCGCTATTCGAATCCGGCAGACATTTTGCTGCTTCGAATCACTCTTGCTATTGTTCTCTTTCATAATAAAAAGCCTTGAAATTACGTTAATCCGTATGAACGCAATAATTATTCCCAAAATCCGTCCTTTTCGCACCGCCGGATTGGGAAATCAAAGGTAATTTTGATAACTTTGCGGTGTTTTTGAAATTAATGTGCAAAATGACAATATCTAAACGCTTATCGACATTGTGCGTCGCACTGGCGGCCATCGCATTGTTCTCGGCCTGCAAGAAGGATGACAACTCACTGAGCATAGCCTTCTCGAGTTCAACCCCCTCGGACATATACTTCGACTACGGCCAGACAATCGAAATACCTCTGACTATCAAAGGTTCCGGAACAGAATCGATCACCGAGATCCCCGAAGGATGGAGTGCATCGTTCACTTCGGCTCCGGCACTCTCGATCACGGCACCCACTTCCGGAAACGGTGCAGAGAGCGGATCTCTGAAAATCCAGACCACCGACGGCGAACGCACCGTCAGCGCAACGTTGACCGTTACGATCTCCCCGGCCATACAACTCGATGCCAACGGAACGGCCAACTGCTACATAGCCTCAAAACCAAATACCCGCTACCGTTTCAAGGCGACCGTAAAGGGCAATTCGAATGAGGCTATAGTACCTGTCTCGGCAGCAATCGTATGGCAAAGCGGGAAAAGCCTGATCGGATCGATCATCCTCGAAGGCGAAGATATTGCATTCTTCACCACGGCCGCCGCTGACGACGAAACCCAAATCGCCGAAGGCAACGGTGTAATAGCCGCCCGAGATGCCGACGGAAACATACTCTGGAGCTGGCATATATGGTGTACGCCATACGACCCCGAAACCGAAAATATAGAGTATGCCGACGGACAAGTGGCAATGACCCGCAATCTGGGCGCCATGAGCGACGGCAGCGACGACCTGTACCGTGCATTCGGACTCTTCTACCAGTGGGGACGAAAGGATCCGCTGATCATGGGAGCATCGGCAACTTCGACTTCAAATGCTTCGTCGTACACCGGCAACAGCAATGCGAACATCGCTTTCACAACCGCCGAGACATCCTCCGAAAACGGAACTATCGAATACTCCATAGCAAATCCAATGAAAATCATAACCGGAACCGAAGAGAGCGATTTCGACTGGCTCTATTCGGCTCATGACAACTCGCTGTGGAGCGAAAACAAGACCAAATACGATCCGTGTCCGCCGGGATGGCGTGTTCCGACCGATGACCTGTGGAGCGGAATTGCCGATAGCAAGTCCGGCGAATTCGAAAGCGGTTGGACCTTCGCAATGGCTGACGGCACAACATTCTATCCGGCAGCCGGCCGCAGAAGCTTCTCAAAAGGGTCGCTCACGAACGTGAATGCCGACGGTTCGCTCTGGACAGGATATTATTGGAGCTGCACCCCCGCTTCCGAAAACCGCTCGAACAGCTTATATTTCAACATCGACACGATCGATCCGGCATTGGCCGGTTATCGTGCCGGCGGCTACCAGATCCGCTGCGTCAAAGAATAAACCGGTCCGGCGGCTGAAAAACCGTCATAGAAAACAATCTATTGTCGCATGACAGACTTGTCAGGAGTCGTTATGCGACAATTCTTTATAACGGGATAACGGGATGGAACTCGAAACATACATATACGGTGAAATCGTTCCGCGTTATGCGGCATTCGACCGTGCGCATGGAATCGATCACGTACAAACGGTCATTGCCGAAAGCCTGGCGCTGGCCGAACATTACGACGTCGACCGGCAGATGGTGCTGGCAATCGCGGCGTACCACGATACGGGGCTTGTCGAGGGCCGTGCGACGCACCATCTTGTTTCGGGGCGCATAGTCCGTCAGGACACCCGTTTGCACGAATGGTTCTCGCCCGGGCAGATCGAGGTCATGGCATGCGCCGTCGAGGACCATCGCGCTTCATCCGGCCATCCGCCGCGCTCCGTCTACGGGCGCATTGTGGCCGAAGCCGACCGTATCATCGATCCCGAAACAACCCTCCGCAGGACTGTTCAGTACGGGCTGGCCAATTATCCGGAGCTGGACGAAGAGGATCAGTACCGCCGTTTCGAGGACCACCTGCTCGAAAAATATGCCGAAGGCGGTTATCTGAAACTCTGGATTCCCGAATCGAAGAACCATACACGCCTGGTTGCGCTGCGACGGATAATTGCCGACAAAGCGTTGCTGCGCAACATTTTCGACCGTATATACAGCGAGGAGAAGCTTGCGGGGCAGGGTAGCCGCGAGTAATGCTCGTCGAGGTGCCCGTGTTGGCACTACTATTGCAGCAATCGACGGAATCACAAAACGTTTCCGTCTCATGAACATCAAGACCGGAAAGGGATCGATCTCATTGGCCATGTTGTTGGCCGTATGGTCTGTTTCGGCCATTGCATCGCTCCTCGTATTGTTGGCCGGCGGCCGACCGAAAGTCCGTCGCGACGGCTTCACATTCGGGCTCGACAGAAGCGTATACTCCTGATATCGGTTGATATCGGTGGTACTCTCTGCCGGCGTCCGCCGGACCTCATGCACGGTAAGACTTGCGTAATGTGCCGCACTTCGATCAGCCCCAGACTGCAAAATATTTTCCACCCTCCGGTGCAAAAAAGTTCGGGAGCCGTTGCCTGAGGTCGGCTGACGGCTCCCGATGGTCGGTCTAACAATTTTTTTCGGTTACTTCTTCTCCGGTTTGGATATGGTTTCGCGCATTGTCGTATCGGCCTGTATATTCTTGATACGGTAATAGTCCATGATGCCAAGATTCCCCGAACGGAAGGCCTCGGCAATGGCCAGCGGAATCTCCGCTTCGGCCATTATGACCTTCGCACGGGCATCCTGGGCCTTGGCCTTGTTCTCCTGTTCGAGCGCTACGGCCATGGCCCGGCGCTCCTCGGCCTTCGCCTGGGCTATATTCTTGTCGGCATTTGCCTGATCCATCTGCAGTTCGGCGCCGATATTCTTGCCCACATCGATGTCTGCGATGTCGATCGACAGGATCTCGAAAGCCGTTCCGGCATCGAGACCCTTCTCCAGTACCACCCGCGAAATCGAATCGGGATTCTCCAGAACGATCTTGTGGGTTTCGGCCGAACCGATGCTCGATACGATACCCTCGCCGACACGCGCCAGGACAGTCTCCTCACCGGCACCGCCGACCAGCTGTTTGATATTTGCACGCACCGTCACGCGGGCCTTTGCAATCAGCTGGATACCATCCTTGGCCACGGCCGCAACCGGTGGGGTATTGATGACCTTTGGATTCACCGACATCTGCACGGCTTCGAATACATCGCGGCCGGCCAGGTCGATTGCCGTAGCCATCTTGAAATCGAGGTTTATGTTGGCCTTTTGTGCCGAGACCAGGGCATGTACCACATTTGTAACGTGACCGCCGGCCAGATAGTGGGCTTCAAGTTCGTTGGAACTGAGTTTCAAGCCGGCTTTCGTGCTCTCGATCATTGCCGAGACGATGACCGAAGGCGGCACCTTGCGCCAACGCATCAGCACAAGCTGCAACAGGCTGATCCGCACGCCAGATACCAGCGCCGAAAACCACAACCCGACGGGTATGAAATAGAAGATGAGCCACAGGGCTACCAGTACGATAAAACCGATCAATACGATCATTCCGACTCCGTTAAAGTCCATATTATTCTGAAGTTTTAAAGTGTGTAAAAATTATTCATTGATTCGTTTTACGATCACATTGAAATTCTCGAAGCCGATAACTTCGACTCTGGATTTCTGGTCGACATATTCCGATATTGCTTTGGCCTCGAAAATGCGGCCGTCGATCTCGACCTTTCCCATCGGGGCCAGACGCGTTACGGCCACGCCGCGGGCGCCGATCTGCACGCTGTGATCCTGCGGCATATCCATGCTAGACGAGGTTATCTCCTGTTTGAGAGTCAGGCGCCGCCACGTTTTCGAACGGCACGCGATGATGGTTGCCACCAGCGATATGACCACAATGGCCGCAATGACGCTCCATCCCGCCACAGTCCCGAATCTGGTAAAGGCCATATAGGAGGCTATGCCATAGCATACCAATGCCAGAATGGCGCCTATCGACAGTCCCTGAAGGATCAGCAGTTCCGCCAGCAGGAACAGTACACCCAAAACGACGAGTAGAATTATCCAGAACATTTTGTTGTAAAATTATTATTTCGGTCAATTGTATCCCGTACGGTGGTTAAAGATACGTAAAATTCGGCAAAAAACCGCACCGCAAGGATCAAATCCGCTCAAAAAAATCATTCGACAGCCTCCGGTTCCGGTTCCGGCTCCGAAACGATCTCTACGATCCTGGTCGTCAAGGTCGAATCGGCCCCCGAGATCGACGATACAACCCTTTCGGCCTCCTCGCGGGTCGGGAATGTCGCTATTATGAACTGACCATCGATCCGCGTGATATCCTTGCCCGGCGCTACCACAGCGATCGAATCGCGAACGAAGGTCTGCAACGAATCGGCTCCCGAGATCTCGACACGGTATGAGAGCTCAGCATCCTCCATGGCTGCCCGCTCCTCCGCAAGGTTCACATACACGCTGTCGCGCCATACGACCACTTCGGGACGGCGGAAGCCCATGTTCTTCAGTTCGACCTGAGCCGCATCGGCTTCGGCCTCCGTAGCGAATCCGCCGGCAAAATAGCGGTATTTGCCCTCATCGGTCTTCTGGTAGCACAGCGGATGCACGCCGCGGAAGATCGAAACGCTCTGCTTGACCGAGAATGTCCCGACAAGGATCCGGTAGATCGTGCCGCGGGCATAAACCGTACACTCCGGTATCGGGTTCGACGAGTTGTAATACGACGACGAGACCTCGATGGGGGCGTAATCGAGGAAATAACGCTCCTGAATCTCGACCTTCGGCAAGCGGTAATCGATCCCGGCCAGCTGCTGTGCAACCACCTGCAACGAATCCTGTGCCGAACCGTAACCCAACAGCCGTGCCAGAATGATCTCATTGTCGACCAGCGTGCGCTTGGTATTGAAATACAGGCATAGGGCATCCGAAGCATATTTGCCTCGATCTTCGGCATACTGCTGCATGGCAGCCGAATACTCCTCCTCGTTCCGGTCGAGCTGCTCCTCGTCACCGCGCGTCTCGAGCAGCAGGCTGTAGGCATAACTCTTGGCATCGAATATCGTACTCCAGACCCGCGCTATCGAGTCGTTAAGCGAACGGCACAACCCGTCGATAACCTTGTAGTTGTCATAGAGCCGCGCTCCCTCCTCGGCATCCTGCGTAGCCGCATACTGCCGGTCGAGCGTCTGCATGGCCATATTGTTTTCGCTCAGCATGTTGATATACTCGACCACCTTCAGTTCGTTATCCTGGGCACGCTGCAGCGCATCGTAATCGGCATCCGACAACACCTGCCGGAAAGCATCCGCACTGACCAGCCGGCTCGACGTCGGCTCGATGACGGCCAACGAATCCTGCGCCAGCGAATCTGCCGCTACGGCAACCGTATCGACGCTGTCGGCGGCCGAAACACTGTCCCGAGATGCATACATTGCATCCATGTTTGCAATGAGCCACTCCTGTTCGATGGTATTTATCCGGTCGTTGACTTCACCCATTCTGTTGCGCAGGTCGAAGAGCTCCTCTTCCAGATTGAGGATCACATCGCCATACTGTTGTCTGTTTTCGGGTTCGGCAGCAAATGCCTTGCGGTTTTGTGCTATCACCTGCTTTATCGAATCCTCCTGTTCCTCGAGATGCCGGGCATCGTAGAGCAGTGACATGTATTCGTCATTCGACTCAAGGCCTTCGATACGGGCCTTGGGCGGTTCCGACAACCTGACCACAGCATACAGATTGCCTGCGACAAACAGACTCAGGCCCAATATCAACAAACGTTTCAGTGCCGTCATACCCACCATTTAATTAAGAAGAGTTGTATCAAACCGAATATTTCGAGACGTCCCAACAACATCAGGCCGGCGTCCAGTAACTTGACAACGGCCGGAAGCGACGAAAAATTGTTCATCGAACCCACATCGCCGAATCCGGGCCCCACATTCGATATGCAGGTTATGACCGACGTAGTGGCCGTCAGCAGGTCGAGCCCGAACAGCGTACTTACAATGATCCCCACCAGGATGAACAGCAGGTACAGTACCAGGAAGGTCATCACCATGTAGATCGTATCGCTGCGCTGCAATACGCCGTCCATCTTGATTCGTACGATCGCATTGGGGTGCTGCTGCTGAATGATCCGGGCACGGACGGCCTTCAACGCCAGCACCAGACGGTCGAATTTCAGACCGCCGGCCGTCGACCCAGCACATGCACCCACAAGCGTCAAGAATATAATTATGATGATCGCAAAGGGAGTCCAGGTGTTCGTGTCGGTCGTGGCGAATCCGGTAGTGGTCGAGATCGAGACCACCTGGAAGATGGCGTGCCGGAACGCCGTCCAGATCGACGAGTAGATGTCGGCGTGCCACAGGCTTACGGCAATCAGTATCGAGCATCCGATCAATGTCCAGAAATAGCGCTTTACCACCTCCGACCGGAAAAGGTTGTTCCCGCGGCCGATCAGCGTCGAGTAGATCAGTCCGAAGTGCAAACCTGCCAGGAACATGGTGACTATCAATATTAGTTCTATTGCGGGGCTGTTGAAGAATCCGATACTTGCATTCTTGGTGCTGAATCCGGCGGTCGAGACGGCCGACATCGAGTGTGTGCAGGCATCGAACCATGTCATGCCGGCCATCTTGAGCGCCAGCAGGCTCAGAACCGTCAAACCGATATATACCGACAGCAGGATACGGATCATCTGCTGCGAACGGTAGTGGTAGTTGTCCTTGGCCATTGCCGACATCTCGATATTGGAGAGCGAAGCCTTGTTCCGCCCGAGCGACGGCAGGATCAGCAGTGCGAACATCACCACGCCGATACCGCCCATCCAGTTTGTCGACGAGCGCCAGAAGAGCAGACCTCGCGGCAGGGCTTCGATATCGTTCAGGATCGACGCGCCGGTAGTTGTGAAACCCGACACGGTTTCGAACCATGCGTTGACCAGCGAAAACTCGCCGCCCCAGATCAGGTAGGGGAACATCCCGACCACGCACGAGAGCATCCACGCCCCGACGACGATACAGAAACTCTCCTTGTTGCTGACAGCGACATTAGCCGCCTTGTCGACGAAGATCATCGGGAAGGCGCCCAGAATCAGGGTCAGTATCGCGGAGATGAGCAGCGGATAGAAGGCCGTATCCATTCCGCTGAGCAGCGAGACCAATGCCGAAGCGAACATCATCAATGCCAGGAAGAGCATGATGATGCCGACATATCTGAATATAAGACCGAGTCTCATGGCTTAACCGAATGCAAAAAACACTGTTTGTCCTTCCGTCTCATGCTTCCGAGCGACTTATTCGTCGATACGTTTTTTCGAGCGCGTGATCAGTACATCTATTTTTTCCTTGATCGCGGCGATCTCGTCGACGAAATCGCCCTTGACCGTAAATGGAAGCTTGTAGTTCAGATAGTCATCCAGCCGTTTGTTCATCTCGACGAGCGGCTTGACGCCGTATCCGTTCACGAAGTAGAAGAACATCAGCACGATCAGTATCATCACCACGACCGAAACCAGTACCGGCATCACGGCCCGATAGGCATTTTTCTTGAGCAGTTCGGTCCGCGGCGCAAGCGTGCCCTGCATCGACGTGAAATAGTTCTTTATGGCCTGATGCAACTGGAGATATTCACCCTCGTACTCTTCGGTGTACCAGCGCACGTTGGCCCGAACCGACGAGTCGTTGCGTTCGACCGAAACAATATCCAGATATGAATCCACCGTTGCCCGCAGGCGTCCGACGGCCCGCGACAGCGAATCGAGCGACGTGGAATCGTAGATCTCCTCGCGTGCCTGCGCCAGGGCCGTCGACAGTCGTTCGGCGCTGACACGGCTGCTGTCGGCATAGGCCTTCTGGCCGAGCACCGCAACATGCATCAGTGCCGTATGCTGGTTCTGGGCCGCATCGAACATCTCCTGAGCCAATTCGGCATTCCGCGAACTCGCCCCGAAGATCTCACCGGCATCGCGGCTCAGACGTCCCAGTTCGAGCATCGACACCATCCCCGAAAAAACCAGAAGCAAAACTATGCAGCCGAAACCGCGATAGACCCTTTTACGCAATCCTGTCATAACACCAGCAGCTTTTTTGGATATGTGTGATCATGTAATTTGCAAATATAACTATTATTTGGGAGATAATCTCCATCGGATCGGCCATTTTTTGCCATACAGCGGCCGGCTGTTCCATACGGCCGCCGATTCAGCGACATGCTCCCGCAGATCCGTGGTTACATATGGGCAATGGCTTCGCAGTCGTCGCCGATCCGGTCGAGCGTGACGGGGACGATGCGGTTGATCAGCGAACGGTTGAGCGGGGCCTTGACCTTGATGTAGTTATCCGTAAATCCCGACATCATTCCGCCGCGGCACGCCCCCTCGAACAGCACTTCGAGACGCCGGCCGACGAAACGTTCGCAGAACTCGCGGTGCAAACGGCCGCACAGCTCCTCGAGGCGCTTGACACGCAAGGTCGCCACCTGCGGCGGTACCTTGCCGGTGAAGTCCACGGCTGGGGTGCCCGGACGCTCCGAGAATGGGAAGATATGCAGATATGAGGGGTTGATGCCGGAAATAAAGTCATACGTCGCTTCGAAGTCGGAATCCGTCTCGCCCGGGAACCCGACAATCACATCCACTCCGATAAAGGCCTCGGGCATCGCACGCCGAACAGCCTCGATACGTGCGGCATAACGCTCCGTAGTGTAGCGGCGCCGCATCGAAGCGAGAATCTTGTCGCAACCGCTCTGCAGCGGGATATGGAAGTGGGGCTGGAACTTGTGCGATGCGGCGCAGAATCCGATGATCTCGTCGGTGAGCAGGTTTGGCTCGATCGAGGAGATACGGTAGCGTTCGATGCCCTCCACGCCGTCGAGCGCCCGCAGCAGGTCGATGAAGCTCTCGCCCGTCGTGCGGCCGAAATCTCCCGTATTGACACCCGTGATGACGATCTCCTTCTGGCCCAGCTGCGCTATCCGGTTCGCCTCGGCGACAAGGTCGGCGATCGGCATGTTGCGGCTCGAACCGCGGGCATAGTGGATCGTACAGTAGGCGCACTTGTAGTCGCAACCGTCCTGCACCTTCAGGAATGCACGCGTACGGTCGCCGCTCGAAAAGGCTGCGAAGAACGATGTCAGCTCCTCGGCCGAACAGCTCGACACGAACGGCTTGTCGGCCTTGGCAAGCATCTCCGACGTTACTTTATATAATTCGCCTTTATAATTGTTTCCCAGAACTATATCCACACCGTCTATTGCCGCTATCTCCTCCGGTTTCAACTGCGCGTAACACCCCGTAACGGCAATGATCGCCTGCGGATTCCGACGGTGGATGCGGCGCACCAGATTGCGGCACTTCTTGTCGGCGTGCTCGGTCACCGAACAGGAGTTGATGACACAAATGTCGGCATCGCGCTCATCCGAAACACGTTCGTAACCGCCCGACTCGAACTGCCGCGCCAGGGTCGACGTCTCCGAAAAATTCAACTTGCACCCTAAGGTATGGAAACTTACACGTTTGGTTCTTCCCTCCATCATTATCACATTGAAGCGTTTCGGTCGCGAATTTACGAAAAAAAGCGTTGCAAAAAACAACCTCCCGTCCAAAATTGCCCCGCAACCGCACCACGACACTCGCCATCAGTCCGCAAAACTCCTGCCCGACATTTGCTTTACTCGCCCAAAAAACCTATATTTGCATCCTTATATTCGCAAGACGAAGCATGGAATTCCTGCACGACATACTCCAGTACTCGCACCTGAGCAACGCCCTGTGGGTTGCCATACTGTCGGGCATCGCCTGCGGCCTGATCGGCACATATGTCGTCGCGCGCAGAATGGTATTCCTCAGCGGCGGAATCACCCACTCATCATTCGGCGGAATGGGAATAGCCCTCTACGCCGGGACAAATCCGATCGTCGGGGCCATGATCTTCGCCGTTGCCGCAGCCCTCGGCATAGAATGGGCCAGCGAACGGGGCCGCATACGCCAGGATTCGGCTATCGGAATAGTCTGGTCGATCGGCATGGCTGTCGGAATACTTTTCATGTCGCTGCGGCCCGGGTACGTCTCCGGTGACCTTGCAGCATACCTCTTCGGCAGCATCGTCACCGTCTCGCGGGGCGACGTCACGGCCCTGGCAATCCTCTGCGCAGTACTCATCATCGGGGCCCTGCTCTGCATGCGAAGCATAATGTACGTCGCCTTCGACCGCGAGTACGCCACCAGCCAGAACATCCCGACCCGTACCGTCTCATACGTCATGGCCGCAATAATAGCCGTCACGATCGTACTCTCGATACGCGCCATGGGGATCATCCTGCTCATATCGCTGCTCACGATGCCCGCCGTAATCGTCAACTGCATCTCAAAATCCTACCGTACGATATCGATCTGGGCGGCCGTGGTGGGAGCCGTGGCAAACGTCACCGGACTCGTCATAAGCTACTATTGCGAAATACCGCCCAGCGTAGTCATAATATTCGTTTTGACATTCGCGTTTATTGTCGTAAAACTTCTACCTTTGTATCGCAAAACCAAGTTCGCCGTCAACCGATGAAAAAGATTCACAAGTTCATCCTAAAATCATACTTCGGCCCGATGATCCTAACGTTTCTGATCGTGATGTTCGTGCTGATGATGAACTTCGTATGGCGATATATCGACGACCTGGTCGGCAAGGGCCTCGACACAAGCGTCATCATCGAACTGATGATGTACGCCATGGCCAACATGATCCCGATGGGACTGCCGCTCTCAACGCTCTTCGCCGCAATCATGACAATGGGGAACCTCGGCGAAAACTACGAACTGCTGGCAATGAAATCGGCAGGAATGTCGCTCACACGAATTCTTAAACCGCTTTTCATCGTCATCTTCTTCGTGGCGATCGGGGGATTCTTCGTGGCCAACAACCTGGTGCCGTACTCCAACAAGAAGATGTTCAGCATACTCTACGACATCAGCCAGCAGAAACAGGCTCTCGAATTCCAGGACGGCATGTTCTTCAACGGCGTCGAAAACATGAGCATCCGTGTCGGCAAACAGGAACCCGACACCAAACTTCTGCGCGACATCCTCATATACGACAACCGCGACGCCACCGGAAACATGACCACGACGGTAGCCGATTCGGGATACATCCGGCTCTCGGACGACAAGAAGTTCCTGCTCGTGACGCTATATCACGGCGAATCGTACGAACAGACCCGCAGCGGAAACTGGTATGACCGGAGTTCGCTCAGACGCTCATACTTCGACGAGCAGAACGGCGCCATCCCAACCTCGGGATTCAATTTCGAACGTTCCAGCGCCGACATGTTCTCGTCGAGCCAGACCAAGAACATCAAGGAACTCGACCAGTCGATCGATTCGCTCGAAAATGTCGTCACGGCCGTCACCACATCATCATACGAGCCGCTGCTCAAGGACCAGCTTTTCAGCCGCGACGCATCGGTATTGCCGAAGATCGACTCAATGGAGTCGGCATACCTCGACAAGACCGGGTTCGAAGGCCGTCTCTTCGACGATTCGATCGCAAATCTTGACATATACCAGCGAAAGGCACTCTGGGCCCAGGCACGCAGTTCGGCTGCCGCATCGCGTGCTTCCTTTTCGTGGGACGAGTCTTCGAGCAAGGAGGCCATCAACCAACTATACAGAAGCCAGGTCGAGTGGCATCGCAAAATCTCGCTGCCCGTTTCGATCATGATCTTCTTCATGATCGGGGCGGCCCTGGGCGCAATCATCCGGAAGGGTGGCCTCGGCATGCCAATCGTGGTTTCGGTACTATTCTTTGTCATATACTACATCATCAGCATTACAGGCGAAAAGATGGCCAAGGAGGGAACCTGGAGTGCCGTTGCCGGAATGTGGCTGTCGACATACATCCTGTTGCCGATAGGTATATTCCTTATGTACAAGGCCAACAACGACTCGAACCTGTTCAATGTCGAGTGGTATTACATACAGGTGAAGAAGTGGCATGCGTTCTTCACCGACAAACTCGAGCCAATACTAAAAAAGTTCAGAAAGAAATGAACGAATCGAAAATAACAAATACGATCGACGAAGCGATCGAGGATATCCGAAACGGAAAGATCATAATCGTGGTCGATGACGAGGATCGCGAAAATGAGGGCGATTTCATCATGGCGGCCGAGAAAATCACTCCCGAAAAGGTCAATTTCATGCTGCACAACGGGCGCGGCATTCTGTGTGCCCCGCTGACCGAGGACCGCTGCCATGAACTTGAACTCAACATGATGGAGGAGAACAACACTTCGCTGTTGGGAACTCCATTCACCGTAGCCGTGGACCTGCTGGGCAACGGCTGCACGACGGGCGTATCGGCAAGCGACCGTGCAAAGACAATCCGTGCACTGGTCGATCCCGAAACAAAACCATCCGATCTGGGCCGTCCGGGACATATCTTCCCGCTGCGTGCCCGCAACAAGGGTGTTCTGCGCCGTCCGGGCCACACCGAGGCGGCGATTGACCTTACACGTATGGCCGGTCTGAAGCCGGGCGGCGTACTGATCGAGATCATGAACGAGGACGGTACGATGGCCCGCATGCCGCAGCTGATAGAGATTTCCAAAAAGTACGACATGAAGATCATAACCATCGCCGATCTGATCGCCTACCGCCTGCGCGACGAGAGCCTTATCGAAAAGGGTGAGACGGTCGACATGCCGACCGAGTGGGGAACGTTCCGGCTGACGGCCTTCCGCCAGAAGAGCAACGGCCTCGAACACGTTGCACTCACCAAGGGCGAATGGAAGGATGACGAACCCGTACTGGTTCGTGTCCACTCATCCTGCGCCACGGGGGACATTTTCGGGTCGTGCCGGTGCGACTGCGGCGAACAGCTGCATGAAGCGATGCGGATGATCGAGCAGGAGGGCAAGGGTGCCATCGTCTACCTCAGCCAGGAGGGGCGCGGCATCGGCCTGTTCAACAAAATATCAGCCTACAAATTGCAGGAGGAGGGTCTCGATACGGCCGACGCCAATCTCAAGCTCGGTTTCAATGTCGACGAGCGCGACTACGGCGTCGGGGCGAGCATCATCCGCGAACTCGGAATCAAGAAGATGCGCTTGATGACCAACAACCCGTTGAAACGGGCCGGCCTCGAAGGTTACGGACTTTCGATCGAGGAGGTGGTGCCGATCGTGATCCGTCCGAACAAATACAACCAGAAGTACCTCGCCACAAAAGAGATGAGGATGGGACACAAACTGGGACTGTTCAAACATTGATACAAAGCATCCGATAAACATATACGCAAGAAGATGAACGCCAAGGATCTGCGCATACTTTTCATGGGAACGCCCGAATTCGCCGTAGCGTCGCTGCGGGCGCTTGTCGAGGGCGGATACAATGTCGTGGCGGTGGTCACGGCACCCGACAAACCGGCCGGCCGCGGTCAGAAACTGCACCAAAGCGATGTCAAACGTTACGCTTCGGAGCTGGGACTTAAGGTGTTGCAGCCGGTCAAGTTGCGCGATCCGGAGTTCGCCGCCCAGCTCGAAGCGCTGAAACCAGACCTTGGTGTGGTAATAGCATTCCGCATGCTGCCCGAATCGGTCTGGAACCTGCCGCGGCTGGGGACCTTCAACCTGCATGCGTCGCTGCTGCCGCAATACCGCGGGGCTGCACCTATAAACTGGGCAATAATAAACGGCGAAACCGAAACCGGCATAACCACCTTCATGCTCAACCACCAGATCGACACGGGCGACATCCTGGGACAGCAGCGCACGCCGATCACCCCGGACGACAATGTCGGAACGCTGTATGACCGGTTGATGGAGATGGGCAAGGGGCTTGTTATAGAGACCGTTGAACGCATTGCGGCTGGGACGGCAGCCCGCACCGTGCAGAACAATATCCCCGAATCGGAGATCAAACCTGCGCCGAAGATCTTCAAGGAGGACTGCCGGATCGACTGGAACATGGACGGACAACGGATCATCAATCTCATCCGCGGACTTTCGCCATACCCGACGGCATGGACTCCGATGTACAAGGGGGGCGAAGAGGCAACGACCATAAAGGTTTTCGCAGCGCATTTCGAGGCTGCACGGCACGGACAACCTGCAGGCGAACTCTCGACCGACGGCCGGAAACGGCTGGCTGCGGCTTGTGCCGACGGCTGGATCGTGCTTGACGACGTCCAGATTGCCGGCAAACGCCGAATGTCAACCCGCGACCTGCTGCTCGGATTCCGCGATGCCGCGGATTATACCTTCGCCAAACTGTAGCCCTCCCGATAAACAATGGAAAACTCCCAACGCAGGCATTCGGTACTCATCTCATTCATCCCGATCCTCGTTCTGGTAGCGCTGCTCTTCGCCGTCATCAAGGCTTTCGGCAGCGATTCGCTCGTCGGCGGCAGCCAGGTAGCCCTGCTGGCCGCCAGCGCCGTGTGCGTCGCTATCGCAATGCTCTATTACGGTGTCAGCTGGCAGCAACTCGAAAAATCAATCTCGCAGAACATCTACAGCGTCGGGCCAGCAATCATAATGCTGCTGCTAATCGGTGCCATCGCCGGATCGTGGATGGTCAGCGGGGTAGTGCCAGCACTGATCTGCTACGGCCTCGATGTGATGCATCCCAAGCTGTTTCTGGTTTCGTGCTGCGCCATATCGGCCGTCGTCTCGGTCATGACAGGCAGCTCCTGGACAACGATCGCAACCATCGGCGTTGCCCTAATCGGTATCGGGCAGGCACAGGGATTCCACGAGGGCTGGATCGCCGGCGCAATCATTTCGGGTGCTTACTTCGGCGACAAGATATCGCCACTCTCCGACACTACCGTCCTTGCATCTTCGTCGACCGACACACCGCTCTTTGTCCATATAAAGTACATGATGATCACCACCGTGCCTTCGTTCACAATCGCACTGATCGTGTTCGGGGCGGTCGGGTTCACCCATACCATAGACGACCCGTCGCAGATCGCCGAATTCTCGTCGGCCCTGCGTTCGACTTTCAACATAACCCCGTGGCTGCTGGTCGTGCCGCTCGTAACGCTGCTGCTCATAATCCGCAAACTGCCGGCTCTCATTACACTCTTTTCATCGTGCCTGCTGGCCGGCATTGCACTCTGTATCTTCCAGCCCGACATTCTCTCCGGCATCTCGGGCGGCGAAGGATTCCTGGCCGGATTCAAGGGCGTAATGCAGACATTCTACGACTCTACGGCAATAGATACCGGCAACGCCACTCTGAACGATCTGGTAGCAACGGACGGCATGAGCGGAATGCTCAATACCGTATGGCTGATCGTCTGCGCAATGTGCTTCGGCGGCGTCATGGCAGGCAGCGGAATGCTGAACGATATTACGGCCTTCTTCCTAAAGTTCGTGCGGCGGACGGTGAGTGTTGTCGCATCGACCGTCTGCTCCGGAATCTTCTGCAACATGTGTACGGGTGACCAGTACCTCTCGATCATCCTCTCGTCCAACCTTTTCAAGGAACTATACCGCAAACACCACCTCGAAAGCCGTCTGCTGAGCCGCTCGGTCGAGGATTCGGCGACGGTATGTTCGGTGCTGATTCCGTGGAACTCCTGCGGCATGACCCAGTCGACCGTACTCGGGGTATCGACATTCGTCTACTTCCCGTACTGCATTTTCAACCTGATAAGCCCGCTGATGTCGATTGCCGTGGCAGCCGTCGGATACAAGATCTTCCGCGGCGGCGATGACAAGACCGGTCACAAGGCCGGAGATACCGAAACCGACACTTCATCCGGCCGTCTCGACAATCCCGAAACAAAACAGGCCGTCTGAAGTCAGACGGCCCGTTTGCAAACGGTTGCGCAGCACATGTACGCCGTGCAACGCCTATTACTCTTCGAAATCTACGAAACGTACCTTCGAGGCATCACGCGGTTTGGCTTCGGGAGCCTCGTCGGGATATCCGAAACCGATGGCATAGAGCAGGGTATAGCCCTCCGAAAATCCGAGTGCCGAGAGATATTCAGCCGCTGCGGGACTCTTTACGAATGCTACCGGACCTCCCAGGCAGCACGATCCGATTCCCAGCGACTGGGCTGCCAGAATCATGTTCTCACCCATCAATCCACAATCTATCTGTCCCGAACCATCGCTGCGGTTTGCGATGAATACCACGGTCGGGGCGTTGCGGAACATGTTGCGCATCTCGCCGTCACCCTTCATGCGGCTCTGCTGTTCGGGCGTTGCCTGCTCCATCTGAAGAGCCGTGATCCCCTCCAGAAAATCCTGGTTGTCGACCACACGCACCTCCCACGGCTGTGCATTCATGCCGTTCGGAGCATTGATCCCGCAATCGAGAATCAACTGCATCGTGTCGCGTCCGATGGGCTGCGGCTTGTAGGCCCGCACGCTGCGACGTGCCATAATTGTTTCGATGACGGGATTCTGTTCGGGCGAAGCCGGTTCGGCGGTTTCGGCAGTCTGCTGACTGCAGCACCCTGACAAGAGTATGGCCGAAGTCGCCACACACAGGGTCAATAATGTTGTTCTCTTCTTCATAATTGTAAAATTCAGGCTGTTCGCAACAAATATAACAAAATAAAACGAGATCCATGCAACATCCACCACATTCACGCAGTGAAAATCACATGGATCCCGATTTGTCATACCCGGCTGGAGAAAGAGTGCCGGAGCGAAAACGCCGGCCTGTTTTTTATTTTCTCTCCCCCCCCCTCAGCTACTCTTGTTACGGTGTGAATGCGCCTCTTACGGTGTGAATGCGCCTCGCCCGATTACCGCACCTGACGGATGATCTCGGCACCGTGACGGATTGCCTCCTCGTTGGCCGGCAGCATTTTCCAGGCCCGTTCGGGCAGCGAGTGCTTCAGCCCTTCGAAGACGTTTTCCAGCTTCACGATGGGGCAGACCTTGAGGTAGCCGCCCAAAACAAGCGTATTGAAGAGTTTCGGATTGCCCATCTTGACACATTCGGCCGTCGCGTCGATCGTATATACCGAAATATCGGTCCGGACCGGATGGCGCGTAATACCGTTGGTGTCGTAGATCAGCGTTCCGCCCGGACGCACCTGATCCTCGAACTTGTCCATCGACTGCTGATTGAGGATGATTGCCGTATCGAACTGGTGCGCTATGGGCGACGATATGCGGCGATCGGACAGTATCACCGTAACATTTGCCGTACCGCCCCGCATCTCGGGACCGTAGGAAGGCATCCACGTCACCTCGTAATCCTGCATCACGCCCGAATAGGCCAGGATCTTGCCCATCGAAAGGACGCCCTGTCCGCCAAAACCTGCTATTATAAGTGTCTCTTTCATAATCGTCTAAATATCCTTCAGGTCGCCGAGCGGGTAGAACGGCAACATATTTTCTTCCAACCATTGATTGGCCGCCACGGGCGACATCTTCCAACCGCTGTTGCAGGTCGAAACGACCTCCACCAGCGAGAAGCCCTTGCCCTGCATGGCCTTTTCGAAAGCCTTGCGGATCGCAGCCTTGCACTTGCGGACATTGGCCGGCTTGTGGACACTCTGGCGGGTCACGTAGCATACGCCGTCCAGATGGCACAGCATGTCGGCAATCTTGTAGGGATAGCCGTTCAGGCGATGGTCACGGCCGTAAGGGGTCGTGGCGGTCTTCATGCCCAGAAGGGTAGTCGGGGCCATCTGTCCGCCCGTCATGCCGTAAATGGCGTTGTTGATATAGATTGCGACGATGCTCTCACCGCGAGCGGCCGCATGGATCGTCTCGCCGGTACCGATGGCCGACAGGTCGCCGTCACCCTGGTAGGTGAAGACCATCTTTTCGGGATGTACGCGCTTGATGCCCGTAGCAACGGCGCAGGCACGTCCGTGCGCCGATTCGAACCAGTCTATATCGATGTAGTTGTATGCGAATACTCCGCAACCGACCGGCGACACCCCGATGCATTCGGAGGCAATCCCCATCTCGTCGATCACTTCGGCTATCAGATTGTGTATGGTGCCGTGGCTGCAACCCGGGCAATAGTGCATGATATTGTCCCGCAACAGCTTCGGACGGCCGTGCACAAGATTCTCCTGTTTGATTTCAACCTCTGCCATAGCCCTCTATTTATTTATAAATTTCTGCTTCAAAACTTCATATACTTCGCCCGGCGAGTACATCATGCCACCTTGACGGCCGTAGTGCTCAACCGGTGTCAGGCCGTTGACCGCCAACCGTACATCCTCGACCATCTGGCCGGCATTCAACTCGACGCTCATGAATCCCTTCACGCCGCGGGCCGCCAGTTCGGCGATCGGCTTGGTCGGGAAGGGGTAGAGTGTGATGGGCCGCAGCAGGCCGACCTTGTATCCGTCGGCGCGGGCCATCTCGACCGTCGCCGAACAGATTCGCGCCGACGATCCGAAGGCGACGATCACATAATCGGCATCGTCGCACGAAATGGCTTCGTAACGCACTTCATTCTCCTGAAGCCGGCGGTATTTCTCCTGCAGGCGCAGGTTGATTGTCTCCATGATTTCGGGTTTCAACTCCAGCGAGGTGACCACGTTGCGTTCGCGGTCGGGCTGTTTGCCGAACGAGGCCCACGAACGGCACTCTTCGGCAATCTCCTCGTTCGTGCGGCGCGGGCGCTGCGGGGCCAGGACCACCTTCTCCATCATCTGACCGATGGCACCGTCGGCAAGGATCATTGCCGGATTTCGGTACTTGAAGGCCAATTCGAAAGCGTCGGCAACGAAATCGTGCATCTCCTGCACCGAACTCGGGGCCAGCACGATCAGGTGGAAGTCACCGTGACCGGCACTCTTGCAGGCCTGGAAATAGTCGCCCTGCGAAGGCTGGATCGTACCCAGGCCCGGGCCGCCGCGCTGGCAGTTGACAATAAGGCACGGCACCTCGGCGCCGGCCAGATAACTCATGCCCTCGCTCATGAGGCTTATGCCGGGGCTCGACGACGAGGTCATGACACGTTTTCCGGTTCCGGCCGCGCCGTAGACCATGTTGATCGAAGCAATCTCCGATTCGGCCTGAAGCACCACCATACCGGTTGTTTCCCACGGTTTGAGTTCCATGAGGGTCTCCATCACCTCCGACTGCGGGGTGATAGGGTAGCCGAAGTAGGCATCGCAACCGTAGCGAATCGCCGCATGGGCTATCACTTCGTTGCCTTTCATTAATTTTATCTCTTTCTGCATACCTAATCGAATTTTTGTCGGTAAACCGTTATGCAACTGTCGGGACAGATGATCGAGCAGCTGGCGCAACCGGTACATTTGTCCGGTTCGGCCATCTCGACGTAGTTGTAACCCCGACTGTTGACGCGTGCTGCCAATCGCAGAACACCGAACGGGCACGAAGCCGCGCATACTCCGCAGCCTTTGCATCTTTCCCGATCGACGATTATAGTTCCTTTGATTTTCGCCATAGTTACTTACGATTTATAATACATGTTTAATTTTTACAAAGATACTGTTTTTTATGATTAATTATCGACGCCTCAAAACATTTTTTTATCCATAAAAAACTAAAAACATCGTTTCTTGCAATTTAGGAGGCGAGTTTCAGCAAATATCGCCACTTCCAATCGACAATACACAAAAAAACATGGCCGCATCCACCGAATACAACAAGGGCCGGTGACGATGCACCGGCCCTTGATTATCGAATTCGCTGGTATTGGCAGGAGTGCTGCTTTTTTCAGCGTTACTTCTTTTCGTCCCCGAAGGTGTGTATCACAACACCGGAACGCAACTTGGGTTCGAACCATGTGGTTTTCGGCGGCATGATGTTGCCCGTATCGGCGATGTCGATCAGCTGCTTCATCGAAACCGGATAGAGCGCAAAGGCAACCTTCATCTCGCCGAGACCGCGGATGCCGCCCACGAAATCTATCCGCTTCGAGGTCCGCAGGTCCTTGATTCCAAGAATGCGGTCGAGAACCAGATTCGAAAGGACCGTAACGTCCAGCACCCCAATCGGGTCAGTGTCGTCATAGGTACCCTTGCGGGCAGTCAGACTGTACCAGTGGCCGTCGAGATACATCGAGAAGTTGTGCAGACAGGTCGGCTTGTAGATCTCGGTACCCTTGTCCTCGATCTCGAACGACTCTCCGAGCGCCTTCAGGAACTCCTGCGACGTCAGTCCGTTCAGATCGCGCACAAGGCGGTTGTAGTCGATGATCTTGAGCTGGTTGTCAGGAAATGCAACCGCCAGAAAATAGCAATACTCCTCATTGCCCGTATGGTTCGGATTGGCCTTCATGCGCTCCTGACCCACACGTGCAGCTGCCGCCGTACGGTGATGGCCGTCGGCAACATACAGCGCCGGTATCGACGCGAAGATCTCCGTGATACGGTCGTTTACGGCCTTGTCCTTGATGCGCCACATGCGGTGTCCGAAACCGTCCGCAGCCGTAAAGTCATACTCCGGCTCCTCGCTCTCGACGATCTTCCTGACAATCTCGTCGATACGTTCGTCGGCCGGATAGGCGAAAAAGACCGGTTCGATATTGGCATTCTGGTTGTTCACGTGTACCATCCGGTCATCCTCCTTTTCGGTGCGGGTAAGCTCGTGCTTCTTGATCGCTCCCGACAGGTAATCCTCGAAATGGCAGCACATCGCCAAACCGTATTGCGTACGGCCATCCATCGTCTGGGCATAGATGTAATAGCTCTCCTCGTCATCCTGGACGAGCCAACCCTTTTCGCGCCACTTGCGGAAATTCTCTACCGCCTTGGCGTAGACCTCCGGACTGTGCTCGTCGGCTATCGGGTCGAAATCTATTTCGGGCTTGATGATGTGGAGCAACGAACGTTCCGTGGCTTCGGCCTTCGCCTCGGCCGAATTCAGAACGTCATACGGACGCGATGCGACTTCGGCCGCATACTCGCGCGGCGGACGGACCGCCTTGAACGGTTTGATTCTGACCATCGTATTTCTATTTTTGCGATGCGGCGGCAGATACACCAGGTACCCGCCGCCGACAATCAGTTAGCAATTATTTACTTGTTGACCTGGAAACGACAATTTCCGGTCTTGAAGAAGTCGACTATCTGACGCGCTGCCGCCAAACCTGCATTGATATTGGCTTCGGCAGTCTCGGCGCCCATCTTCTTCTTGGTGACGAAGACGCGCTTTCCGAACTTCTCGGCCAGGTCGGGGCACGATCCTACCGGAACATCCGAAACATATTTCAGATCCTCGCGTTCGGTGAGAGCCTTCAGAAGTCCGGCCTCGTCGATCACCTCCTGACGCGCCGAGTTGACCAGCGTAGCGCCCTTGGGCATTCGTTTCATGAGGTCGTAGCCTATCGAGCCGACAGTCTGCGGGGTAGCGGGGATGTGCAGCGACACGAAATCGCACGTATCGAAGAGCTCCTCGACCGAATGGACCCGCAGGACGCCCGCCTCGACAAACTGCGCATCATCCTTCACGAACGGGTCGAAGGCCTTGACCTCCATTCCGAATGCCTTGCCGTAGCGGGCCACGATACGGGCCACGTTTCCGAACGCGTGCAGACCGAGGCGCTTGCCCTTGATCTCGGCACCCGTACCCGGCGTGAACTGGTTGCGCGACATGTAGATCATCATGCCGATGACCAGCTCGGCCACGGCATTCGAATTCTGCCCGGGGGTATTCATTACGACTACGCCCTTCTCCGTAGCTGCCGCAAGGTCGATATTGTCGTAACCGGCTCCGGCGCGGACCACGATCTTGAGGTTTTCGGCAGCGGCCAGAACCTCGGCCGTCACCTTGTCACTGCGCACGATCAGCGCATCGACATCGGCCACGGCTTCGAGCAGTTGTGCCTTGTCGGTATATTTTTCGAGCAGACGAAGCTCGTATCCGGCCTCCTCGAAGATATTGCGGATACCCTCGACGGCCTTGGCTGCGAACGGTTTTTCCGTCGCTAACAAAACTTTCTTGACCATATGCAAACCATAAAAATATTCATTCCTTATCTCATCCTTCGAGCGGCGTTGGTATGTGAAGAACCAGCCCATGTCGAATTATGCGTGCAGGCTTTCGAACTCCTGCATGGCATCGATCAAAGCCTCGACGCTTTCGCGCGGCAGGGCATTGTAGCACGATGCGCGGAATCCGCCAACCAGACGGTGACCCTTCACTCCAACGAAGCCCTTGGCCTTGGTGAATTCGAGGAATTCGGGTGCCAGCGCCTCGTACTCGGGATTCATCACGAAGCAGATGTTCATGATCGAACGGTCCTCTTTCTCAGCGGTGCCGCGGAAGAGTTTGTTGCGGTCGATCTCGTTGTAGAGCAGTTCTGCCTTCTCGACATTGCGTCGATGTATCTCGTCGACGCCGCCGATGCTCTTCAGCCACTTGAGCGTCTCGCGTACCACGTAGATCGGGAATACGGGCGGGGTGTTGAACATCGAGTTGTTGGCGATATGGTTACGGTAGTCGACCATCGAGGGCAGCGGGCGCGAAACCTTGCCCAGGATGTCGTCGCGCACGATGACGAAGGTTACGCCGGCAGGGCCGAGGTTCTTCTGTGCGCCGCCGTAGATCAGGGCATACTTGCTGACGTCGACCCGACGGCTGAGGATATCCGAACTCATGTCGGCGACAAGGTTCACCGGCGAATCGATATCGGTGTGATATTCGGTGCCGTAGATGGTATTGTTGGTCGTTATGTGCAGGTAGTCCAGATCGGACGGAATTTCGACATTCTTGGGGATATAGGTGAAGTTGCGGTCTTCGGACGAAGCGATCACCTCGACCTGTCCGAAATTCTTGGCCTCCTTCATTGCCTTCTTGGCCCAGACGCCCGTATTGATATAACCGGCCTTGTGTTCGAGCAGGTTGTAGGGGATATGGAAGAACTGGGTCGAAGCACCGCCGCCGACAAAAATCACATGATAGTTGTCGGGGATATTCAGAAGCTCGCGGAACAGTGCAACGGCTTCATTCATCACGGCATCGAACTCTTTCGAGCGATGCGAAATCTCGAGAATCGACATCCCGATACCGTCGAAATCCAAAACTGCGGCGGCCGCCTTCTCAATGACCTCGCGCGGCAAGATCGAAGGTCCGGCATTGAAATTATGTTTCCTCATAAGTGTTTTAATTATAGATTATAATCTTGTCACCCGATCCGGTAACATCCTTTAACTCTTCAGGACGCTCACAAAAATATGCAATAAATTTATTTTCGCAAAGACTATCCCGACTTTTTTATGGCCTGCCGAAGCTTTTCTTTAGGATTTTTAACGTACCTTTGCCGTACCAAAAAACAGAGCTTGAATATGATCAAATCGATGACCGGATACGGCAAGGCCGAAGCGACCGTGTCGAACAGAAAAATTACCGTCGAAATACGTTCCCTGAACAGCAAACAACTCGACCTGAGCATCAAGCTGCCAGCGGCTTACCGCCCATTCGAATACGACATACGCGCATTGACACAACAGCGCATGCTGCGCGGAAAGGCCGACATGTTCATCTCGGTCGAGTTGACTGAAGGGCAGACCGCCGTCACAATCGACCCGCAGGCTTTCGGCGCCCACTATCGGGCAATGACCGAGATCTGCCGCAGCAACGGCATCGCCATCTCCGACCCCACGGTCAACGCCGCTCTTGTACAGTCAATCATGCGCATGCCCGATGTGGTTTCGAGCGACCAGTCCGAGATCTCCGAACAGGAGCAGCAGGCGCTCATGCAGTGCGTCACCGAGGCTCTCGACCGCCTCGATGCTTTCCGCATTCAGGAGGGCCGCACACTGATCGCCGACATGCTCAACCGCGTCGACAAGATCAAGGCTTCGATCAGCGAAATCGAACCTTTCGAGAGTTCGCGCATTGACACCATACGGGCCCGGATCCTCGACGGTCTGGCATCGATCGGCGTCGAGGCAAACGACAACAGCCGCCTCGAACAGGAGATGATCTTCTACCTCGAGAAGCTCGACATCACCGAAGAGAAGGTCCGCCTGGCAAACCACTGCAAATATTTCCACGAAGTGGCCGAAGGCGAGGAGGCTCCGGGCCGCAAGCTCGGATTCATCGCCCAGGAGATGGGCCGCGAGATCAATACTCTCGGTTCGAAGGCCAACAACTGCGACATACAGCGCATCGTGGTACACATGAAGGACGAACTCGAAAAGATCAAGGAACAGGTGCTCAACCTGCTGTAACCCTCAAAAACATACCGGACACGACAAAATGGGGAAACTGCTTATATTTTCAGCTCCGAGCGGATCGGGCAAAACAACAATCGTACGGCGTCTGCTCGAACGGTTCGATGTGCTCGAATTCTCGATCTCGGCAACCAGCCGCCAGCCGCGCGGCAGCGAACGGAACGGTGTCGATTACTATTTCCTGACGCCCGCCGAGTTCCAGAAGGCCGTCGCCGACGACAAGTTCGTCGAGTGGGAGGAGGTATATAAAGGTACATGCTACGGCACGCTCCGCAGCGAGATGGAGCGTATCTGGAACAACGGCCATGTAATACTCTTCGATGTCGATGTAATGGGCGGAATACGCCTCAAGTCGATCTTCGGCGAGCAGGCCCTTTCGATATTCATCATGCCGCCCTCGGTCGAGGAGCTGCGCCGGCGTCTCGAAGGCCGCGGCACCGACTCTCCGGAAACAATCGAAAAACGTGTCGCCAAGGCCGGTTTCGAACTGACCAAGGCCCCGATGTTCGACCGCATAGTCACAAACGACAACCTCGAAACGGCAGTGGAGGAGTGCTGCCGCATAGTCGGGGAGTTCATTGCCAAATAACCGTCAGATTCCACGAAAAACAAGATACATTCAAAAAAAAACAAACGCGACAGATGAAACACGTGATGTTATATTTCGGCTCGTTCAACCCCATTCACAAGGGCCATATCGCCATCGCCGAATATGTCATCGAACAGAACCTGTGCGATCAGGTTGCGATGATCGTCTCGCCGCAGAACCCCCTGAAACCAGCTCCCGAACTGGCTGCCGAACTGATGCGCTTCGAGATGGTCGAAGCTGCCTGTGCCGCATCACGATATCCCGACCGTATTGTGGCATCGGCCGTCGAATTCCTGCTCGAACGCCCTTCATATACGGTAAACACGCTGCGGTTCCTCGAGCAGCAGACCGAAGGCAAAATGCGGCTGTCGATACTCATGGGCAGCGACCTGATAAACAACATCGACCGTTGGCGCGAATACCAATACATCATCGACAACTACGACATATACGTCTATCCGCGCAAGGGGGTTCCGGTAACGAAGTTCGCCGACCGTATTCACCTGCTGGCCGACGCCCCGCAGTTCGACTACTCGTCCACAGCCGTCCGCGAGGCTCTCGAAAACGGTCAGGACACCTCCGACATGATCGACCATGCCGTATTCGGATATATCCGCAAACACGATCTGTGGTCGGCCGAGAAGGCCCGCCAACGGTTGGATGAAGCCATCGCCGCCGATCCCGACAATGCGTCGCTATATATCCGCCGCGGCGAGTGGCACTACCGCCGCAATGCCTGGGGCGATGCCCTGAACGACTTTACGCATGCCAATGAACTCGATCCCGGGTGCGGTGCCCGAAACTACATCGAGCTGATCAACGAGATCCTGGCATTCAGATACAAAGACTTATACAACCCTTGATAAGAAACACTCATACAGACACTCTTAAGATGGAAAAACTAAACATCGCCCTTTTGGCCGGAGGCGACTCCTCCGAGAGAGAGATTGCGCTGAAAAGCGCCGCGCAGATCGAGCGTGCGATGGACCACTCGAAATACGACATCACGGTAATCGACATACATGGCCGCGACTGGCATCACACCATGCCCGACGGCCGGCAGATACAGGTTGACAAGACCGACTTCTCGATCACGATCGACGGCTGCCACAAGATGTTCAACTACGCCCTGATAATCATCCACGGAACACCGGGCGAAAACGGCCGCATGCAGGGATACCTCGACATGATGGGGGTTCCATATTCGTCGTGCAGCATGACCTCGTCGCTGATCACCTTCGACAAGATAACCACCAAGCGCACCCTTGCCGGCCAAGGCATAAACATGGCTCGCGGAATATTCGTGACGGCCGGCGAGACGGTCGATCCCGCGCAGGTTGTCAAACAGTTGGGACTGCCGCTCTTCGTCAAGCCAAATGCCAGCGGCAGCAGCTGCGGCGTAACCCGCGTAACGGCCGTCGAACAGATCCTGCCCGCAATAGAGCTCGCCCGTACCGAGAGCCCCGACGTGCTGATCGAGGAGTTCATCGCCGGCCGCGAAATCGGGTGCGGACTGATGATCATCCGCGGAAAAGAGTATGTCTTCCCGCTCACCGAGATCGTCTCGAAAAAGGATTTCTTCGACTGGCAGGCCAAATACAGCGCCGGTTATTCGGACGAGATCACGCCGGCCCCGATCGACGAACAGTCGGCCGAAAAGATCCGTCAGGCTGCCCTCAAGGCATACCGGCTGTGCCGTTGCAGCGGGGTGGTGCGTGCCGCCTTCCTGCTGACTCCCGAAGGCGAACCGTATCTGATCGAGATCAACTCGATTCCCGGACTTAGCGAGGCCAGCATCGTACCCAAACAGGCCCGCGAAATGGGAATGTCGCTCGGACAGCTCTTCGACCTGGTAATTGAAGATTCGCTCGCACGATGATCGAGATCGACGGTAAAATAGTGAGCCTCGACCTGTTGCGCGAACAGTTCATGTGCGACCTCAAGAGTTGCAGGGGCATCTGCTGCGTCGAAGGCAATGCCGGCGCTCCGCTCGAGATGGAGGAGGTCGATACGCTGGAGGAGGAGTACGAGAACTACAAGCCATACCTCAAACCCGAAGGCGTGGAGGCCATCGAACGTCAGGGATTCATGGTGGTCGATCCGGACGGTGACTACTGTACGCCGCTGATCGACGATGCCGAATGCGCCTACTCCTACGAGGAGGACGGGATTACCTATTGCGCCATCGAGCGTGCCTGGAAAGAGGGCCGCTGCAGCTTCCGCAAACCCATTTCATGCCACCTGTACCCGATCCGCCTCACGACATTCTCGAACGGTTCGATCGGGCTCAACTACCACCGCTGGTCGATTTGCCGCGATGCGGTCGCCTGCGGTCGCAAACTGGGCATCCCCGTCTACAAGGCCCTGCGCGAACCGATCATACGCCGCTTCGGCGAGGAGTTCTACAAGGCCCTCGAAGCCGCCGAACAATATATAAAGGAGAATAACCTGTAAAACGATACTAACTCTAAACAACCCCAGATGAGAAACGTAAAGATACTTCTTACGGTTGCGGCAACGGTCGCCGGAGTGACGGCCGCCGAAGCCCAAAGCACCGACCGTATGAAAGAGCTGCTTCAGGAGATGGAGCTGCAGATAGATTCGATCGAATCGCTGCTGACAGTCAAGCCGCAACCCGTCGCACCGATCAGCAACGGTAACGGGTCGCTGGCCATCGATACGCTCGACACGGCAAACGATGCCGTAAAGGTGGTGCTGTTCAACGACAACACCTGGCGATACGTACACTTCAAGAGCGAAGATGACTGGAATGTCGAAAACTATACCGAGCATTGGGATACCGTAACGCTCTTCCCCTACAACGATGTCAAGGTGGCCGACCTGCCTCGCTCGATAGCCATCGAACTGGTCGACTCGCTCAAAAGCTACCACTATCCGATCAAGGGTACGGTGCGTTCGCGCTACGGGGCACGCGGCCGCCGCCGCCACTGCGGTGTCGACATACCGCTCAAGACCGGCGACCCGATCTATGCCACATTCAGCGGTAAGGTCCGCATATCGAGCTACAACAAGGGCGGATACGGCAACCTGGTCATCATCCGTCACGACAACGGTCTCGAAACATGGCACGGTCACCTGAGTGAACGTATGGTAAAGGCCGGCGATACGGTTCATGCAGGCCAGATCATCGGTCTCGGCGGAGATACCGGCCGCAGCACAGGGCCGCACCTCCATTACGAGATGCGTTACAGCGGCCAGCCGTTCGATCCGGAGCGCCTGATCAACTTCCAGACGGGCGATCTGCGCCGTGACCTGTTCCTGCTCAAGCGTTCGTATTTCGATGTCAATTCACGCGCCGGGCTGCAGGATTTCGAGGATGAGGAACTGGGTGACAAGGAGATAGCCGAGGAGGCCAAGAAGCAGGCCGCCGCAAAGGAGATCTACCACAAGATCAAGTCGGGAGATACGCTCGGCGGGCTGGCATTGCGTTACGGTGTGAGCATCGACAAGATCTGCCGTCTGAACGGCATCACCCGAAAAACCGTGCTGCGAATCGGCCGCACACTGAGAATTAACTGATGTGACGACAATACGGCACCCAACAAATAGGACCGCAATTTGTCATGCGGTCCTATTTTGTTTTCAAGTGATCTGCAACAAATTACATGTATTATATCCTGCGTTGATTTAACCATGCGGCAGGGTAGTGCGCCGGCTCCGGAGGCACGCCGGTTAACGGGCTTGCGAGTAGTCCCGTTCGCCGAAGATCAGCGACCCGACCCGCACCATGTTCGAACCCTCGGCCACGGCCAGCAGGTAGTCGTGCGACATGCCCATCGACAGGATGTCGAACTGCGGCCCGAAAACCGCCTCGTACAACCGTTTGCAGTCGCGCAGACGCCGGAAATCGGCAGCGATGCGCTCCTCATCGTCCGTATTGCTGGCTATACCCATGATGCCCCGAACACGGACTCGGTCCAGCGCCGCAAAGGCTCCGGAACGTATCGTCCGGTCGAGATCCTCAGGATCCCAGCCCGATTTGGTCTCCTCCTGCGCAACGTGAACCTCCAGCAGGATATCTATCGTACGGTCGCACTTGACCGCCTCCTTCTGGATGGCCTCGGCCAGCCGCAGCGAATCAACCGAATGTATCAGCGTCACGAACGGCGCTATGTATTTCACCTTGTTGGTCTGGAGATGGCCTATCATGTGCCATTCGATATCGTGCGGCAGGGCTTCGTATTTGGCTTTCAACTCCTGCGGGCGGCTCTCGCCGAAGATCCGCTGTCCGGCACGGTAAGCCTCCTCGATCGCCTCGACCGGATGGGTCTTAGATACTGCCACAAGGGTAACGCCGGCAGGCAGCGTCGCCCGTACGGCCGTAAGTTGTGATGTTATAGACATGTCCCAATATGATTTTTCAAAGCGTAAAGTTACACAATTTTCGCGCAATCTGTTTGCCCCGACGCACTCCTTTTCGTATATTTGTACATTAAACCCCAAACAAGAGAGATGAAAAAACTTGCGATTCTGCTTTTCGCATGCGCGATGTACCTCGCACAGCCGGCATCGGCATGCACAAACCTTATCGTCACGCGCGGCGCCTCGGCCGATAGTTCGGTCATGGTGACATATGCCGCCGATTCGCACCAGCTCTACGGTGCGCTCTACAAGTACAACGCCCCGCGCCGCAACTATCCCGCCGGCACATACCTGCCGATATACGACTGGGATTCGGGACGGTTCCTTGGTCAGATCAAACAGGCCGCACATACATATTCGACGGTCGGAAACATGAACGAACACTCGCTCATAATTACCGAAACAACATTCGGAGGCCGGCCGGAACTGGCCGACTCGACCGGTATCATAGACTACGGATCGCTCATATATATTACACTCCAGCGTGCCCGCACGGCCCGCGAGGCGATCGAAACAATCGTCGCGCTGACCAACGAATACGGATATGCATCGGCGGGCGAGACATTCACAATAGCCGACCCCAACGAGGTGTGGATCATGGACCTGATCGGCAAGGGCTGCAAACTCAACGAGCGCGGCGACAACGTCAACCGCGGCATAGTATGGGTAGCCCGACGCGTCCCCGACGGATATGTATGTGCACACGCCAACCAGTCCCGCATATCGACATTCCCGAAAGACGACCCCGAAAACTGCCTCTATGCACCCGACGTCATCTCGTTTGCACGCGAGGCGGGGCTCTACGAGGGCAGTGACGAGGATTTCAGCTTCTGCGACACCTATGCTCCGGCCGATTTCCTTGCCCTGCGCGGCTGCGAGGCCCGTGTCTGGAGCTTCTTCCGCACCGTGGCCGACGGCATGGACCAGTACCTAGACTATGCCATGGGGCACAATCCCGAAAACCGCCTTCCGCTGTGGGTCAAACCCCGCGAAAAGGTCACCGCAAAGCAGCTCTTCGACGCCATGCGCGACCATTTCGAAGGCACCCCGATGGATATGACCAAGGATATCGGTGCCGGAGGACACGGGCTGCCGTACCGCTGGCGCCCCATGACATTCACCGTTGACGGGGTGGAGTACACCAACGAGCGCGCCACGGCAACCCAGCAGACCGGTTTCTGGCTCGTTGCCCAGGCCCGCAACTGGCTTCCGGCACCCATCGGCGGAATACTCTGGTTCGGGGTCGACGATGCCGCAACATCTTGCCTGACACCGATATACTGCTCCGTAACGGAGGTTCCCGAGTGCTTCGACGAGGAGAACGGTTCGATGGTCGAGTACTCGCCCACATCGGCCTTCTGGCTATTCAACCGCATCACCAACTTCGCCTACCTGCGCTACGACATGATGAGTGCCGATATCCGCAAGGTAACCGACCGCTGGGAAAACGACCGCATAGCCGAAATCCCGACAATAGATGCCCGTGCCGTCGAACTCTATGCCAAAAAGCCGGCCAAGGCTATTGCCATGCTGACGGAGTATTCGGTCGAAACGGCTCAGAAAATGTTCGAACGCTGGCAGGAGTTGGACCGATATATGCTGGTGAAGTATATCGACGGCAATGTCAAGGTCGAAAAGGACGGGCGCTTCGAGGATAACGGCTTCGACGAGAGGATCCCCGCC
>URTU01000009.1 GCA_900550925.1 uncultured Alistipes sp.
AGATCGCCCTGCTGACGACGAACCTCCCGGTGGGCTACCACCGCGACCTGCAGCTGCTCAAGGATATAATATTCCCCGCCACGACCGAGATACGTTCGTGCCTCGAGATGTGCGACTTCATGCTGCAGCACATCCGCGTCAACAAGAATATCCTCGACGACCGCAAATACGACTACCTCTTCACAGTTGAGGATGTCAACCGGCTCACGCTTGCCGGCACACCGTTCCGCGAGGCCTACCGCCAGATAGGCATGCAGGTTCAGAACGGAACCTACCGCCCGACCCGCGAGGTGCACCACACCCATGAGGGGAGCATCGGCAACCTCTGCAACGCCGAAATCGCCGAGAAGATGAAACGCGCGATGGCCCAGTTCAAAAAACGGTAAACGGTCCGCCCCAAACAAAGTCCTGTGCCCCGCCTCATGAAACGGATCCTTATCCTGCTCGGGACAGCAGCACTCGCATTGGGCATTCTCGGTATCTTCGTACCGCTCCTGCCCACGACGCCGTTCCTGCTGCTCGCGGCATGGCTCTATGCACGCTCATCGCCAAAACTCTACCGGCGATTGCTCGACCACAAGCGTCTCGGCCCCTACATCACCAATTTCCGTGTCTATCGCGCCATACCGCTGCGGGTCAAGTTCGTATCCGTATCGCTCGTATGGGCCACCCTGCTCTACTGCATATTCGAAGTTGTCGAGGCGCTTTGGCTGCAGATCGGCCTGGGAGCGCTTGCACTGGCACTTACTCTCCACATACTATCGTACAAGACCCTCAAAGCGAAACCCGACGGTACACCGTCCGAGGCTCCGGCCGCAGAGGACTCACCGGACCGGATTCCGCAAGTGCCGGATGAGCGGCCTGACAGGCAACATTCAGCGTAAATCTTAAACAAACTTCAAACTGCTTCCGAAAGGAACTTCAGTCTGAGTCCGAAAGGAAGGTACTTCAATCTGAACCCGAGGAGGGGGGGGGAAATAAATGAACTTCCGCGGTAACCCCATTGTGGTTTCTGTATTATGGCGCTTCTGTGTGATGCGCATCAGCCCAGATTCCGGATTACGCGCAAGCCTCTCAAAAACGCCACAGCCAAAAATCAAAGGGCGGTCCTCCTTTCGGAAGACCGCCCAGGCATTATCATGACGGATATACACCTAATCCTGTCGTCTAATCGCAGGCCACGATCTGCGAACCGCCGCTGTTCTCGACATTCAGTATCGAAGGTCTGCCCTTGTAATAGATCTTCGAACCGCCCGAATTCTCACCCGTCAGAGCCTCCGTCACCGTGATCGAAAGCACACTGCCACCCGAAACATCCACATCGGCACGCGCCACCGAAAGGTCATAACCGCTGAAATTCGATCCGCCCGAACAATCGATGTCGGCATGCCGGCACTCACCGGCAACAACGGCAGTCGATCCACCCGACAGGTCGAACGAAGCATCATCCAGCAACATCGCATCGGCCGAATAGATCTCGCTGCCGCCCGATGCCGTAAAGTCGCGATACTGCGACAACGATGCTATAACCGTCACATCGAGATTCTTGTACCGACGCGCATCGACCGTAAAGATCACATCATCACGATCGAACTCGGCCTTTATATACTGTTGGACATTCTCGTGGGTGCGGATCACCGCCTGTCCGGCCGGGATTTCGTTGTCAAGCACCAGTTTGATTCCGTCGCCGACCTCGATCTCGTAAATATTACCGGGAATCGTCATATTCCGGTCCGTAATCTCACCCTCGGGAACTATGTAGTCGGAACAGGCCGCCAGAAAAGCCGCCCCGAGAATCAAAAACAATCTTCCTGTCATAGACTCTACAAATTTTAAGCGGCGCAAAGTTATCCAAAAAAACAAGAGCTGTCAAATCAGTCGGCAATATTTTCGCACAGCAGTTGCACAGGTCCCCGCTTTTTTGCTAAATTTGTGGAACCATCTCTAAAACCTACACGCAATGGAAGTAATCGACAACACCCCTAAAAAACAGATGCCGCCTGCAAACCATCTGATCGAAGCCATTCTGGTTACGATTTTCTGCTGCCTGCCCTTCGGAATCGTCGCCATAATCTATGCCGCAAAGGTCGAAGGAGCCTTCTACGCCGGTGATGAGGATGAGGCCTTGCGACTCTCTCAGAATGCCCGCAAATGGTCGATCATCGGTTTGATCTGCGGCCTTGTCGCAATATTGCTGTATATACTCATGATGATACTCGGTGTCGGCCTGAGCATATTCGAAAGCGGATATTGATCTGTTGTAAAATGAAGCAGGCCGATTCCATCACGGATTCGGCCTGCTAAAAAAAGCGACGGGTCGGATTTTACAGGCAAGTTTTTTGTTTTATTTCATCATCACAAACACACATTCTTATCCCTTTTATCATCACACGACCGTCCCGTCGCCATATGTTAATCAACACTCGGGACACGTCCTGTCCCAGAGCTCTTTTCAAAGATAAGAAAAAAAATAACAATCTCACAAATTTCTTGTAAAAAATAATTTGTGCCGCAGACACGTACGGTTTGTTAAGCATATGGCTGAATACCGGAATGCCGTCTGAGAGTCTGCACATCGTCCGCATACCGTGGTACCCTCTGTGCTCCTGGAAGCCTGTCACTATGCATCATGCGACTGCCCGCGGCGGTACTCCCCGAACGAGAACCCACGCTCCCTGAAAAATGCCCTCCGGAATGTCGATACCGAATTGAATCCGCTCCGTTCGGCTATCTCGGCAACACCCATACCCGGATTCTCATCCGAAATGCGGCAAGCCTTGTCGATCCTGAACGAGTTGACAAAATCATAAAACGACATCTCGAGTTCATGATTCAGATATGCCGACAGGTATGTACGGTTCGTTCCCAGCGCAAGAGCCAGATCATTCAGCGTCAACCGCGGATTCAGATAGAGTTGCTCCTCCGACATCAGTTTGTCGAGCATCTCACGCCGTATAACCGTTTTCGGAACGGCATTCGCATCCGGTTCCCCGTCAGCTGTCTCCATGCTGCCGGCAGCCTCGTCCGCCGGTACGACCTCACCGGTCAATTCGGCAGGATCCTCCATCTTGACCTCGACCTGCCGGCGCGTGAATACGAACAGCAACCCCCACCCGACAAGCGAAACCGTATAATAGACTATGTAGATCAGATTGGCCCGGTAGACATAGCACAACGCCCACAATATCAGGCATACGATCCAGACCCCTATGACGGCGAGGAACCAGTTCAGCGAAATGTTTTCAAGATTCGAGTAGTTGTTCTCCAGATACCGGTTGAAGCACCTCAACGTTCTGAACATGATCGTCACAACGCACATGCTCAGCAGCGCGACGAACCCCATCTCGACATACAGCACCGTCATGCTGCCCGTGACGGCATATGCAACCGTGAATGCCAGAAATACCGCCATCACCGACAGGATCCTTTTCATCGTCACCTTGTGCGGGATCAGGGTCTCGAATATGAATACCGCACATATCCCCACCAGCCACATGTCGATTGTGAACAGCAGGGTCATCCAGTATGTCGACTCGAATATCGCCGGCACCAGATGCAGCACATCCTTCACCTCACCGAAGGCAAATATCAGCATGACATATCCCAAAATTGTCTCCAACCGCGTACGACTCTTCGAACACAGAATCAGCAGCGAGGCAAACAGGAAAAACATGAAGGAAAAGCCCTGCAAAAAATATGTCAGTCTCTCAAGAAACATGAAATCACATCAATGTCCGATCACAGCATGAACTTCGGTTATGAATCTATCTGTCACCGTGAACCACATATAAACATTACATTCGTCCCGACAGCATACGGTCCTAACGTCACATTACAAACCGTGCGTTGGGTTCAGGCGCGCCCCCGCGCCGTAAGGCTCAGGTCGGCCAGCGCTATGGCCGCAACCGCCTCGACAACCACAACCGCCCGCAATGCTATACATGCATCATGACGGCCGTGTATGGTCAACTCCTCTACTCTGCCCGCTGCAAAATCGTATGTCTGTTGCGGGCGCGAAATACTTGGTGTAGGTTTGATTGCCACACGCACCACGATCTCGTTGCCATTGGTGATACCGCCGTTGATACCGCCGTCATGATTCGTGGAAGTATGGCCTTCGGCATCCACTATCGGGTCGTTGTTTTCCGACCCGCGCAGACGTGCCGATGCGAATCCCGCACCGAATTCGACCCCCTTGACCGCCGGTATCGAGAAGAGCAGATGGCTCATCACGCTCTCCACCGAATCGAAAAACGGTTCGCCGACACCCGCCGGCATTCCGTCGATACGGCACTCCACCACTCCGCCGACCGAATCGCCCGCACGAAGCGCCTCTTCGATCGTCGCCGCAAAGCGTGAAGTATCCTTCTCGCCGCCGATTTCGACAAGTCGGGTTTTGAAATCCAGCTCGGGCAGCATCTTCTTCGCCACCACTCCCGCCGCGACAAGAGCCAGCGTCAAACGTCCCGAGAAGTGTCCGCCTCCGCGCGGGTCATTGTACCCGTCGAATTTGCGGCGGGCAGTCAGGTCGGCATGCGAAGGGCGCGGGTGTTGAAGCAGCGAAGCATAGTCGGAAGAGCGGGTATTCGTATTCTCGAAGCAGACCGTCAACGGTGCTCCCGTCGTATGGCCCTGGTAGAGGCCCGAAACGATCTGCGGACGGTCGGGTTCGCGGCGCGGGGTCGTACCGCGTGCACCTCCGGCGCGTCGTGCCAGGTCGGTTGCAAAGTCATCCTCCGAAAGTGGTATGCCGGCACGGACGCCATCTATCGTAACGCCTATGCCTCCTCCGTGGGATTCGCCCCACAAGGTCACTCTGAATATTTTCCCGAAGCTGTTCAATTTCGATGCAGTTTGGTTGCTTAATCTCCACAAAATTATATAAAAACTTCAATAAATCAAAAATATGTTCTGCCGGGACACTCCCGCACTATCCACGGCCAGCGACGGCCAATCAGAGTCCACAATTTTGACAAAACCGGCCAAATTTTGTCCGATTGGTTACGGATCCTAATCATTTCGGCCGGATTCAATAACTTTTTCACACAGCAATAGGGCAAAATAAATTATATTTGTCTTATATTTGTCTGCGGAAAAAATCAAAACAAAAAGAACCCGATGTTGCGCGAATTGATAGCCGTCGGTCTGGGCGGCATGCTGGGCAGTATGGCACGCTATGCAATGTCGTCGCTGTGGCTGGCCGGATGCTCTGCCGGCGCATTCCCTACCGGAACTTTCTCGGTCAATGCCGTCGGTTCGCTCGCAATTGGATTCCTGATGGCTTCGATGCCGCAGGGCAGCTGGTATTGGTTCGCCGTAACGGGAGTGTGCGGTGGGTTCACGACATTCTCAACATTCTCGGCCGATGCCGTACGACTGTTCCGCCAGGGGCAGACCTCCGCAGCAATGACCTATGTCGTGGCAAGCGTAGCCGTATGCCTGCTATGTACGCTGGCTGGAATATGGCTCGCCACACGGCTCAAAAGCCGGATCGGATAGCCCTATCCGTGCGGCAGAGCCCGAAACTGACTCGAAAACAAAACAAAAAAATAAAATATAAAGTTAAGGAAATGAATATTCTCATTCTGAATTGCGGAAGTTCGTCGATCAAGTACCAGGTGATCGACATGAACGATGAAGGACACAAGCTGCTCGCCAAAGGCCTTGTCGAGCGTATCGGTCTCAGCGAAGGGGTTCTGACCCACAAGCCTGTCGGCAAGGAGCCGTTCGAGGTACATCAGGCCATCCCCGACCACTCGGTGGGCATCGACCTGATCCTCAAAGCACTGACCGATCCCGATCACGGTGTCATCGACTCGCTCGACCAGCTGAATGCCGTCGGCCACCGCGTGGCGCACGGAGGTGAGTTCTTCGCCGGCAGCGCCCTGGTTACACCCGATTCGATCGCCAAGGTGCGCGAATGTTTCGAAATGGCTCCGCTGCACAACCCCGCAAACCTTCAGGGTGCTCTGTCGATAGCCTCCATCCTGCCCAACGTTCCGCAGGTCTTCACCTTCGATACGGCATTCCACCAGACCATACCGGCTGAAAACTACCTCTACGCAATTCCCTACCGCTACTATAGCGAATACAAGGTCCGCAAGTACGGATTCCACGGCACAAGCCACAAATACGTGGCACAAAAAGCTGCCGAACTGGTCGGCATCGACCCCGAAAAGTCACGCATCATAACCTGCCATATCGGCAACGGCGCCTCGATTACGGCCATCGTCAACGGCCGTTCGGTCGACACGTCGATGGGATTCACACCGGCCGACGGACTCGTGATGGGAACCCGAACCGGCGAAATCGACCCGGGAGCATTGATATACATCGGCCACAAGGAGAACATGGATTACGACCAGCTGAACAACTTCATCAACAAACAGTCGGGTATCCAGGGCCTCACAGGCATATCGAGCGACATGCGCGATATAGATGCGGCCGTCGAACGAGGCGACCGTCACGCAATCGTAGCACGAAAAATGTATTACAACCGTGTCAAGGCCTTCGTAGGCGCCTACACCGCTGAAATGGGCGGCGTCGATCTGATCGTCTTCACGGGCGGTGTCGGCGAGAACTCGCCCGAAATGCGGCAATTCGTATGTTCCGACATGGAGTTCATGGGGCTCCGTTTCGACCAGGCTGCGAATGCTGGCGTGCGCGGCAAGGACAAGATCCTCTCGGCAACCGATTCGAAAGTCAAGGTGGCCGTCGTATCGACAAACGAGGAGCTGGTCATAGCCTCCGACACATACGAGATAGTCAAGAATCTGTAACAACTTAAAATTCAAAATACCATGGTTATAAGAAAATTGGACGACATCGTCGTCGCAGCAAAAGCCAAAGGTCGCAAACGTCTGATCGTGGCATACGGTCAGGATGCACATACCATCGAAGCGGTACACAATGCAATTCAGGCCGGACTGGTCGAGGCCACACTGATCGGCGATCCGGACGAAATCGCAAAAGTCTGCACAACCCTCGGATTCGATCAGAATCTCTTCAAGGTCGTTCCCGAAACCAATGACGTAAAATGCGTCCAGCGGGCCGTACAGCTCATCACCCAGGGTCAGGGAGACGTGCTGATGAAGGGCCTCGTATCGACCGACAAGTACATGCGCGGCATTCTCAACAAGGATGCCGGCCTCGTCCCGCCAAAAGGCGTGCTGAGCCACGTTGCCGTAGTCGAACTGCCCGGATACCCGCGCCTGCTGACAATCGCCGACGTTGCCGTAATTCCCTATCCCGACTTCAAGCAGAAGACCGTCATTCTCTCCAACCTGATCAAGACGGCCCACACGCTCGGCATCGAATGCCCGAAGGTCGCCTGCATCTCGGCCAGCGAACAGCTCCTCCCGAGCGTCATTTCGTCGACCGAAGCAGCCATGCTCGCCAAAATGGGCGACCGCGGTCAGTGCGGCAAAGCTATCGTTGACGGCCCGCTGTCGCTCGACGTGGCACTCTTCAAGGATGTCGCCGAGCAGAAAAAGGTCAAGGGCAGTGCCGTGGCCGGTGAAGTCGACTGCCTGCTCTTCCCGAACATCGATGCCGCAAACGTATTCTTCAAGTCGGCTTCGAAACTCGCCGGCGCCGAACTCGCCGCTATGGTTACCGGTACGGCTGTTCCGTGCGTGCTGACCTCGCGCGGCGACTCGAGCAAGACCAAACTCTACTCGATAGCTCTGGCCTGCCTGTCAGCCAAGTAGCCATACACTGTCAAAACCATAATCCGAAGCCGCGCCTGAAGCAGATACGACTTCGGATTATTTTTCTCCCAAAGCCTGAAACAACTAAATCGAAAGTATAAACCAGACAACCGAAACTTAACATGGGCGACAATTTCCACATTCTCGTCATCAACCCCGGTTCGACATCCACCAAAATCGGATACTTCAAGGGGCTCGAAATGTTGACGGAATTCACCATACGCCACTCGAAAGACGAGATTGCGCAATTCGACACCTTGCAGGATCAGTTCGATTTCCGGCTGCGGATCATTCTCGACGAGCTCCAACGCCGCAATATCGATCTCGACGGACTCGATGCCGTCATCGGACGCGGAGGCCTGATCAAGCCGATTCCGGCCGGAGTGTATGAGGTCACCCCGCAGATCAGACACGACCTGCAGCATCCCATAGGACATCATGCCTCGAATCTGGGAGGACTGCTTGCACACTACATCGCGCACAAACATAAAGCCCGCGCATTCATTGCCGATCCGGTCGTCGTCGACGAGTTGCAGGATGTGGCACGTATCAGCGGACTGCCCGAACTGCCCCGGCAATCGATCTTCCATGCGCTCAACCAGAAGGTCACGGCACGATCATATGCCGATCTGATCCACAAACGATACGAGGATATAAACCTCATCGTGGCACACCTGGGAGGCGGCATTTCGGTCGGGGCGCACAAGCAGGGCAAGATCGTCGACGTGAACAATGCCCTCGACGGCGAAGGCCCCTTCTCGCCCGAAAGGGCCGGAACTCTGCCGGCCGGTGCCTGGATGCGGCTGGTTCAGTCCGAAAAATATACTCACAAGCAGTTGCGGAAACTGCTCAGCGGTCGCGGAGGTCTGGTTGCACACCTCGGAACAAACTCCGTACAGGAGGTCATAAAACGTATCGAAGCGGGCGACGAACATGCACGACTGATTCTCGATGCAATGTGTTACGGTGTCGGAAAGCAAATCGGTGCCATGGCGGCCGTACTCGGCGGGAAGGTCGAGGGAATCATCCTGACCGGTGGAATTGCACACAACCAATATGTATGCGACTACATACGCCGCATGTGCGGATTCATCGGCCCGATACATGTCGATGCCGGCGAAAACGAACTGCAGGCTCTGGCATTCAATGCCGCTGCAGCTCTGGACGGTGTAACCACGCCGCTGCCATACGAATAGAGCTGTACTCAGGTTTTAGAAGCAGGCCGTGAGAAGCACACACGCCAGACCAATAAAGCGGCCCCGATGAACCTGTCGTCCGGCATACGATAAAGTTTGAGCGGATTTTCGATCGAAAATCCGCTCAAACTTTATTCGGCGATGCAGGCTCGTCACACGGCGGCCAGCCAAACGGGCCTCCGTCCGTACCGAAAACTATTCATGAGCCGCATCGTAGCGACGGATAGCCTCATAAACCGCCTCCTGACACTTCAACCGCGTATTCTCACTGCTCAGGCAGTCGATTGCACGGTCCGGATAGACGCGGTTCGACAGGAAGATGTAGATTACATTCTCGGCCGGATCGACCCAGAACATCGTTCCCGTAAACCCGAAATGGCCGTAACTCTGTTGCGAAGCCGACGGTGCCGGATAGGAGTCGTCGAGCGACAGCGAACGCGAATTCGAGAATATCGGACGGTCGAAGCCCAGGCCGCGACGGTTGTTGTTGTCGGGATACTGGCACGAGGTCCACTCGGCGATGGTTTCGCTCTTCAGGTAGCGGCGGCCGTCGTAGACACCTCCGTTCAGAAGCATCTGCAGCACCTTGGCCATATCCTCGGCATTGGCGAAAACGCCCGCATTTCCCGAAACTCCGCCCAGCATGGCTGCCGATTCATCATGCACGTATCCACGGATCAGGTCGTGGCGATAGACCGTATCCACCTCCGTAGGCATGATCTTGTCGATCGGATACTTGTGGGCCGGATTGAGCATGATGTGCGTTGCGCCCAGAGGCCCGTAGAACTCCTCGCGCAGGAAATCCTCATACTCCTTGCCCGTCAGCGACTGGACAACATACGGGTAGCACAGGAACGACATGCACGAATAGCGGAACTTCTTGGGTCCGAGCGGCGTCGCGGCAACGGCACGGTAGACCTGCTCGCGGATATCCTTGCGGCCCCACATGTTCTTGTAGACTTCGATCGGATAATCCTCGCTCGGAGTGTAGCTGAACCACCCTTCGCGCAACTGCCTGTTATCGTCGTAGATCATATTATATATGTCAACCGACGGGATCAGGCCGCCCTGATGTGCCAGGAACTCTCGCAGGGTGACATCCTCCTTGTTGCTGCCGACAAAATACGGAAAATACTTCGAGAAGGGTTCGTCCAGCGAGATCAGCCCCTCTTCGACAAGTTTCATCAGCGCCAGCGTCGCTCCCATCACCTTCGAGCAGGAGGCCAGGTCGAATATGTGGTCATTTTCGACCGGACGGTAGTTGCGGTATGTCTGATAGCCGTAGCTTTTGTCAAGAATGATCTTGCCGTTGCGGGCCACCAGGATCTGGCACCCCGGAAAGGCATGTTTCGATATGGCCACCTCGACCAGCGAATCGATCGTCGAGGTGAGGTACTCGCCGTCGACACCGGCCTCCTCGGGTGCTGCCTCAACCAGCACGTCCGAACAAACCGCCTCAACCGCCTCAACCTTCTTATCCTTCTTGCGGTTGTCGGCCGCCTCGCCTGCCCACAGCTCGATCGACGCCGCAAGCAGAATGACAAGTAACAGATATCGTTTCATCGGGTTCAGAGTTTTATGTATATCTTACGTTTGTACAAAGGAAGTGCGATGGCCCAGCATATCACAACCAGCGTCAAGGCGCACAGCAACGAGGCCAGCTCGACCGGCATAACATCCTTCAGCGTGCGGAACCACCACGAATAGATCGACATATGCGACTCGCCGCCATTGACCGGAATGCGGTAGAAGGTCATTCCCCAGGTCTTCACGATCAGGCCCGAAAGGCAGTAGGTGAACAACGCATTGGTACCGAAGACATTGAAGAAGGTTGTCCAGTGGGTACGTTTGCGGTAGTCGATGAAGTAGGCGAATACGGCCCACACCTGCATCGCCAGACCGCCGGCATAGAGCACATAACTGCTCGACCATATCTTCTTGTTTATCGGGAAATATGGGTTGAGGATCAGACCGAGCGTAACCATCAGACCGCCCACGGCCGCAAGCAGAAGGATGCGGCGGCGAATATCGTCACTGCCCTCGCCCATCAGACGGCCGGCCATATATCCCACAAGCACGGTTCCGATTGCCGGGATGGTGCTGAGCAACCCTTCGGGATCGAATGCTATTCCCTCGCCGTGGTACATGTGAGCGTCGCCCAGAATCGCCAGGTCGATGGCACGGCCTACGTAACCCTCCATCGTGAAGTCGCCGAAGCCTGCCGTAACGGCCCAATAGCCGACCAGAATAACCAACAGTCCGATAATACAACGCTTATATGTCTTGAGCCACATTGCCAGCAGGGCACCCAGTGAGAATGCAATGGCAATACGCGGGAAGACTCCCAGAATACGGAAGTGGGCGAACGACTTGAACGGCGTACCCAACAGCATCGGGAAGGGCAGCAGCATCAGCACAAGCCCTACGATCAGAGTAGTCCAGGCAACGGCCTTGTGCCGTTTGGCATCGGGGTCGGGAACTTCAGCCTTCTTGCGGTTCGAAAACCATACCAGAGCCCCAACCGTCAGAGCGATACCCACGATCTGCAGGATCGAACACAGGCGTCCGACACCGATCTGTTCGGGCGCAATGTCGTAAATATTATAGAATGGATAGTATGATATGAGCTGGCCGACGATATAAATCAGCACTCCACGTTTCAGGATTTTGCCTATTACGGGCGGCGTCAGGCGATGGTCGGTCTTGCGGTATGCAAACCATATCGCCGCGCCGACGCAGAACAGGAAAAATGGAAAAACCAGATCGGTCGGTGTACAACCGTTCCATGCGGCATGGCGCAGCGGAGCGAACGTAGGCTCCGACCAACTGCCCGGATTGTTCACCGTAATCATTCCGGCGACCGTCATCCCTCGCAGCACATCGAGCGAAAGAAAACGTTTGAACTGACTTTGAGCCATATAAACGAGATTTTAGGATAAAGTAAAGGTTTTTTCGATTCGTAAAAGTAAGTATTTCGTTCCGAATTTGAAAGAAAGCAGAGGGCTTATTTGGCATTAATCGCATAAAAACACTATATTTGTAAACTCCGATTTATGGAATTTTTTGAATCTATTAACCAATAACAAACTACTGATGAAACTCATTTTCTCACTTCTGGGAGTGTTGGCCATGACCGTTTCGGCCGCTACAGCACAAGTCAAAACCGGAATCGAGGTCCTGCGTGACAACGGTTTCGAACAACTCAAGGGCAAACGCGTCGGCCTGATCACAAACCCGACAGGAATCGACAGCAAGATGGTCTCGACCATCGATATACTCAACGCAGCCGAAGGCGTCGAGCTCAAAGCTCTCTACAGCCCCGAACACGGTGTGCGCGGTGACGTGACCGCCGGAGGTTCGGTGACCGACTACATCGACAGCCGTACCGGAGTGAAGGTGTACAGCATCTACGGCAACACCCTCAAACCGACCCCCGAAATGCTCGAAGGACTCGATGCTCTCGTTTATGACATACAGGACATCGGCTCGCGCTCATATACCTTCATCTCGACGATGGGCAAGGCTATGGAGGCTGCCGCCGAAAACGACATCGAAATGGTGATCCTCGACCGTCCCAACCCGCTGGGTGGCGTCCGCATGGAGGGTTCGCTCGTACGTGACGGTTTCTACTCGTTCATCAGCCAGTTCCCGATCCCGTACGTACACGGTCTCACCTCGGGCGAGCTGGCAAGATACCTCAACGAGAACTATCTCGAAAAACCCTGCCGCCTGACGGTTATCCCGATGGAGGGCTGGCGCCGCGACATGACCTTCGATCAGACCGGTCTGCCGTGGGTACTCTCCTCGCCCCACATCCCGCAGGCTTCGAGCTGCCTCTTCTACCCCGCTACCGGTATCGCCGGCGAGCTCTATTCGCTCAACATCGGTGTAGGATACACCCTGCCGTTCGAACTCATGGCTGCCGAATGGATTGACAATCCCGAAACTCTGGCTGACAACCTCAACAAAATCGGTCTCGAAGGCGTAATCTTCCGCCCGATATACTACAAACCATACTACGGCGCTCAGCAGGGTCAGAACCTTCGCGGTATTCAGATCCACATCACCGATCCGGTCAACGCTCCGCTGACGCTCATCCAGTTCTACTTCCTGCAGGAGTGCCACAAGCTCTGGCCCGACCACGACGTATTTGCCGATACAACCGAATCGCGCCTGAAGGTGTTCGACAAGGTGTGCGGAAATGCCGATATCCGTGCCAAATTCTGCGAGCGCTACATGGTTGAGGATATCCTCCCTATCTGGAATGCCGATATCGAATCGTTCCGCCAGAAGGTCGCTCCGTATCTGCTCTACTGATCAACACACACAACCCAATAACTATTTATCACGATGAAAAAACTATCTATTTTGGCAGCATGTCTGCTCATCGCAGGTTCGGCATCGGCCACAAGCTGGATCCGTACTAACCTGATCGGTTACACAAACGCACTGCCCAAAACCGCTGTCCTTCTCTCCGACCAACCGTTGACCGTAACTACGTTCGAAGTGTGCGACGCCCGCAGCGGACGTACCGTATACACCGGAACGGCCGTCGAGAAGGATGCTTCGGTGTGGGCCATGAAGAGTGCATACCGACTGCCGTTCAGCGATTTCTCTCAGGAGGGTGCCTATTATATTAAGGTAGGCGACACGCGTTCCGAAAACTTCCGTATCGGCGACGATATCTATACCGGTGCCGGCGAAGTGCCTCTCTACTACATGCGTCAGCAGCGTTGCGGCGACAACCCGTATACCGGTGAACTCTGCCACCAGCACGACGGTTATATCGTCGAGCACCCGACCCGCAACGGCGAATATATCGACGTGCGCGGCGGCTGGCACGACGCTACCGACCAGTTACAGTACCTGACCACCTCGGCTAATGCAACATTCCAGATGATGTTCGCATACTACAAGAACCCCGACCAGTTCGAGGACAAGTTCGATGCCTCGGGCCGAAAGGGTGCCAACGGTGTGCCCGACATTCTGGACGAGGCCCGCTGGGGTCTGGAATGGATGAAGCGCATGAACCCCGACTCGGCTTTCATGTTCAACCAGATTGCCGATGACCGCGACCATGCCGGAATCCGCGAACCGCACACCGACAAGGTCGACTACGGTTGGGGCCCCGGAACCGGCCGTCCCGTATATTTCATTTCGGGCGAGGTGCAGGGTCTGAGCAAGTACAAGAACCGCACGACCGGCGTATCGTCGTCGGCTGCAAAGTACGCATCGGCATTCGCACTCGGTTCGGTGATCTTCGAGAAGTTCGACCCCGAATTCGCCGAGAGCATGAAGAAGAAGGCCGTGGATGCAATGGCATACGCCGAGGCAATCCCGGGTGCATGCCAGACCGCCTGTGTCGTATCGCCCTACTTCTATGAGGAGGACAACTGGATCGACGACATGGAGCTGGCTGCCGTGGCGTTGCACCTGATGGAGCCCGAAAACGAATACTGGCTCCAGAGAGCCAACTACTGGGGCGACCTGGAACCGATCACTCCGTGGATGGAGACCGGAAAGGCCCGCCACTACCAGTGGTATCCGTTCGTCAACCTCGGCCACTACCTGATCGCTGCCGAAGGCACCGAGGCACAGAAGGCCAAATTCGCCGGTTACATGCGCGAAGGTCTTCAGCACATCCTCGACCGTGCCGGTGACGACCCGTTCGTACACGGCGTACCCTACCTGTGGTGCTCGAACAACTTTACATTCGGCGCCCTCACCCAACTGCGCCTCTACAACGAACTTACCGGTGACGACACATTCCTCGAAATGGAGGCTGCGCTCCTCGACTGGATCTTCGGCTGCAACCCGTGGGGAACATCGATGATCTGCGACTATCCGAAGGGTGTCGACACCCCGACCGACCCGCATGCCATCTACACCGTAACGCGCGGTGAGAATGTCTACGGCGGTCTGGTTGACGGGCCGGTCTACAAGTACATCAACGACGGTCTGCAGGGTGTTTCGGCGGGTGACAGCGATCCGTTCCTGCCCTTCCAGAACGGCATTGCGGTTTATCACGACTACTTCGGCGACTACTCGACCAACGAACCCACGATGGACGGTACCGCTTCGATGACCTACTACCTCTCGACGCTCGACAAGATCGATGACCAGGTAAAAAAAAACGATAAATACGCCGGTGCAGTCTACGACGAGTTCGGAGCCATCCGGCGAATGAATCCCGACCAGAAGCGTGTCTATCTCGTTTTCACGGGTGACGTCAACTTCGAAGGCGTACCGACGGTGCTGAAGACGCTCAAGAAGCACGGTATCAAGGCTTCGTGGTTCCTCACGGGCAACTGCGTCCGCACCAACCCCAAGCAGGTCAAGGCCATCATGAAGGCCGGACACTACATCGGCCCACACTCGGACAAGCACCTGCTTTACGCCGAATGGGATGCCGACCGCAAGTCGCTCGTCACGCCGCAGGAGATCCGTGAGGATCTCGATGCCAACATGGCCGAATTCAAGGCCTTCGGAATCGACGTCGAGAAGATCCGCGCCATGATTCCGCCCTACGAGCACTACAACAAGGCTTCGAACGGCGTTCTGGTACAGTACGGCTTCATTCCGGTGAACCTCACCGAGGGAACATACACCAATGCCGACTACACCACGCCCGACATGAAGAACTATCGTTCGAGCGACGCCATTCTGAAGGATTTCTGGGCCAAGGAGAAGCGTGAGGGGCTGAACGGTGCGATCATCCTGATCCACCCGGGAACCGAGTCCTCCCGCAAGGACAAGCTCTACGACCGGCTCGACCAGATCATAACCCAGCTCGAAGAGAAGGGTTACGATTTCGGGACGTTTGACGAGGAGTAACCGATATGGGTCCGGCGGCGGGTGCACTCCTTCAGGGGCCAATGTCAGGGATGCCGTTGTCATGTGAGGGGGGGGGATTAGAAGTGTCGATGTCAGTCCACGACCGGATGCCGATGTAGGACTCGGCGCTGAAAATGACACCGCCCCGTAAGATTGCCCGATCCCGCAGTCCGAACTCTTAACACAAAAATATCGGACGGAAAACGCAAAATGTTTTCCGTCCGATATTTTTTCAATACGGCCCCGGCATTAAACGGTCCGCACACTGCACAGCCTCCGGGCTACATTTTTTACCGGCCACGATTGCCGGCTGCTGGCTATCTGTAGGCTGCCTTTATTTAATCCGGAATATTCAACACGTCCGATTCTCGCTCCTCTGCCCGCCGAGGAGGAATGGCCTCCAAACAACGGATCTGCACCCGTATGGCAGCCGCAGGCATCAAAGTGATCATGGCCAACGTTGCATCCGACACGCATTGTGGACAGACGGGCTTGCCGGACCTCTCTATTCGAGCTGCTGCAGCAACTCGCCATTCTCGAACACCCCATAGAGATAATAGGCCCCGCAATCGACATACAGAACCCCTACTCCGGTAATCTCTCCATCACGGAAATCACCTTCGTAACGGTCGCCGTTGGCCCAGATATAGACACCCTTGCCATGTTTCTTCCCATGTTCGAAGGTCCCGACATAACGGTCACCGTTCGCCATGCACAACGTCCCGTAGCCGCACATCTCATCATCCTGCCACTCACCGACATATCGATCGCCGTTATCCCATATATATACGCCGTCACCCTGACGCTTGCCTTTCGACCAGTTGCCTATATAGCGGCAACCGTCCGCCTCCAACATAACGCCCTGACCCTGCTGATAGCCGTGCCGCCAACGACAGATACACGTATCTCCCGCTGCGGTCGTATAAACACCCGATCCGTGAGGTCGACCGTTGCGCAGCATGCCGGTATATGTATCGCCATCCTTGAAATGAACCGTCCCTTCGCCGTGGGCACGTCCGTTGCGCAGACGTCCGCCATCATACGAAGCTACCGGTTTGGGATTTGTGGCAAAGGCTGCCGCCGTCGCAAAAAGCATTGTCAACAGTATGATTGAACGTTTCATGTCATTATCAGTTTAATTATCCTATGCGATCCGAGTCACTCCGTCCAGATCAACTTCAATGCCAAACGGGATCAGCGGGCGAATTCGAGCAGCAGGGCCGCACTCGCTTCGGGCTCCTCGATGAAACCCATGTGTCCCGAATGTTCGAGCCACGCCACACGGGCCTGAGGATGGCGTGCCGCAACCGCCTCGGCCTCCTCGACCGGTATGTCCGCATCGTGACGCCCGAAAATGAAGAGCTGTGGCGCCGCCAGCGAATGCAGCATCTCATTGCTGTCGGCCCGCTCGCACATCCCGTACAGCAGCGCTGTGATTCCTGCATCCTCGGTCAAGCGGACCAGCTCGGAGTGGTTCTCGATCTCGTCGGCCAGCCGCTGCCGGTTCTCGGGCGCAAACCGTGCTTCGGGCAATATCCCGGCAAGCAGTTCCTTGCGGCCCGAGCGTACGATTTCGATCTCGCGGAGACGGTCCTTGCGTTTGCGGTCGTCATCGGCATCCGGCGTCGCGTGGAACAGCACAAGCCCCGAAACCATCTCCGGCCACAACCGTGCGAAAGCCAATGCCACGTACCCGCCCATGGAGTGTCCGACAAGCGTACAATGTCCGATACCGAGTGCCTGCAGAGCATCGTGCACCGTCTGGGCGAGGAACTCCATCGTATGTACTTCGCCCTTGATTTCTGATATGCCGTGGCCCGGCAGATCAATCGTCACCACACGCACCGACGGTGTCAGCAGCCGTGCGAACTCTTCCCATACGATCATCGATTCGAGATAACCGTGCAGCAGAACAACTACCCGTTCGCCGCTTCCGGAATCGGATATGTGAACAGCCGTCGGACCGGCCATTATGAACTTCTCATCGAATGACATAGCGATTGTTTAGGTACAGAATACAAAAAAAGTCTTACTCACCACCGTATGGACGGTCGTAAAAACCAACGCCGATATATGTCACATCTGATTTATGCGATGTGACGATGAGTCCGGAGGCTACTCCTCCTCGCCATCATCGTAATAGTCGAATGCCGATTCGCGTTTACGGTACGAAGGCTCTTCCTCCTCATAGTCGTCATCATCCCTGCGGTTGTACAGATTGTGACGTTCCTTGCCGCTCTTGCGTATCGGATCGAGCTTGGGACTCTTCCTGCGTTCTTCGGCAGAATCAAATCCCTTGAAGACTTTGTTCGATTTCATCGCCTGATATTTTCATATAACTGCGTCGAGACAACACTTTAATCGTATTGTCACGTTGCAATGATAAGAATTTTTTGCGAAAGTGATACCGCAATCTTCAATTTAACGATGAAAATTTTCTGTTTCGACCTCCGCCACGCAGATCCTGCGCGCCGGACCTCCCAGCCGTATGTGCGAATAACCGCCATCCGGCCGAGGTGAAAACCTCACCCGAAGCGCCCCGCCAAGGGTTCGGACCGTAAAATCCAGATCCTCGGCCGCATGATTCTCCGACTCATATTTGGGCGATACTCCGCTTACCCGAAAGCTGTCCGGAGAGTCTGTCCGGACCGAATTATCCGGCGACTCCACCGCCGACAGTCGCCGCCGTCTGCTGGATTCGTACATGGCAATGGCCGATGCTACGGCTCCCGTACCGCAGGCGAAGGTCTCGCCTTCGACACCGCGTTCGTAGGTGCGTATCGAGAGTGTACCGTCATCCGAAACAGATGCGAAATCGACATTCGCACCGCCCTGCTCCGGCCGGAACGTGCTGCGCAGACGACGTCCCTCATCCATCAGCCCCTCGCGGTCGAGACCGGCAGTCGGAACCACCAGATGCGGCACACCCGTATCGAGGAACCACCCTTCGCCGACACGTTCAACACGACCGACGTCCCGCAGCGTCAGCATCACATCGGCCGTATCTGCATCATGCATTGCGACTTCGGCCTCATGTACCCCGTCGTCGGCTCTGAAACTCATCCGTTCGGCCGCCGCCCCGACATGGCACGCAAACAGCGCAAAACACCGGCTGCCATTACCGCACATTGCCGCCCGAGAGCCGTCGGAGTTGAAGAAGCGCATCCGGCAATCGGCCGTATCATCCGCCTCCAACGCCATCATCCCGTCGGCCCCGATGCCGCGCCTACGGTCGCACAGAGCCGCAACAAATGCCGGTGTCAATTCCAGGCCCACAGCCCGCAGGTCTACCAGCAGGAAATCATTCCCCGCACCTTCGTATTTCGATACTTCGAGTCTCATGTCTCAAAAAAACTTTTCTTGTCCGGCGTCCGCCCGTCGCTGCACAGCCACTATCCACACGGCTACTCCGGGCATCATCCGCAACAAAATTACGGATTTATGCCTACAATTGAAATCCTTTCTGAAAAATTGTCGCACCATCGCGCCCGACCAACGTCGAACTTATCCAAAGTTTTTGTATTTTTGTTGAATATAACCAATGCCGAAACAACAACTGCAAACAATGATAAAAGAGATCGCCCATCACCGTTCAATACGCAAATTCCGGCCCACCGAAATACCAGCCGAAACCGTACATGACATACTGCAGGCCGCTACACGCGCCTCGACCGTAGGCAACATGCAGCTTTACAGCATCGTAGTCACAACCGACAAACAGCTGCGCGAACAGCTGGCCCCGTGCCACTTCAACCAGCCGATGGTCACCGAGGCCCCGATGCTGCTCACCTTCTGCGCCGACATCAACCGCTTCAGCCACTGGTGCCGCGTGCGCGGCGCAGAACCGCGTTACGACAACTTTGTGTGGTACGTCAATGCCGTCATCGACGCAATGCTCGCCGCCGAAAATGCCGCCCTGCAGGCCGAAGCCCACGGATTGGGAATCTGCGTGCTCGGAACAACTCTCTACACCGCCAAACAGATCATCGAGATCCTCGAACTGCCCCGCGGCGTCATCCCCGTAACCACAATGGTCATGGGATATCCCGACGAACAGCCGCCTCTCACCGACCGCCTGCCGCTCGAAGCCGTAGTCCACTACCAGAAATACACCGACCCAACATCGGCAGAAATCGAAGAGCTCTGGGCCGAACGCGAAGCATCCCCGCAGACCGCCCGGCTGATCGAAGAGAACGGCCTGCCCAATCTGGCACGAATTTTTACGGACCGTCGCTATACGGCAGCGGACAACATAGCTTTCTCGAAAAGCTACTTTGAGACGCTCGTAGAACAGGGTTTCTTCAATCAGTAAGCAAACTAACGGCGCCCGATCATGAAGATTACAGGCAGAGTAATATTCCTGACGCTTGCGGTCGTGATCCTCACGGGCTGCGGCGTGACGCGCCATATACCCTCGGGAAGCTACCTGCTGAAAAAAAACGTCATCGAAACCGACAAGGAGGTTCCGAAAGAGGAGCGTATCTCGGCTGACGACATCGACCGTTACATCCGCCAGCAGCCCAACAAACGGCTTCTGGGGACCAACTTCTACCTGTGGATCTACTCGTCGGCCAACCCCGAAAAGGAGAACTGGTGGAACAACCTCAAACGACGAATCGGCGAAGCACCCGTACTGCTCGACACAACAATGACCCAACGGTCGGTGTCGAACATCAAGATATACATGGATTCGCGCGGTTATTTCAACTCGTCGGCAACATACCGGATCGATACCTCGTCACGCCGCCGGGCCGTCGTCACATACACCACAAAACAGGGGCAACCGTACCGGATAGCCGACATCCGGTACCGATTCCGCGACAAGTTCCTCGAACCCATAATCCTGCAGGATACCGCCGCCTCCCTGCTGCACGTGGGGAATGTCCTCGACTTCACGGTGCTCGACAACGAGCGGTCTCGCATCAGCACCCGCCTGCGCGACAACGGCTACTTCAACTTCACCATAAACAATATCCTGTATGAGGTCGACACCACGATCGGAAACCACCTGGCAAACGTCACCGTCGACATCCGCCAGAACCTGACCGGATACAACGACCAGGGCGAACCCATCATGGACAACAATACGGTCTACCGCCTGCGGAGAATCAATATATTTCCGGACTTCGACCCTTCGATAGCGCGCAATGACACAAATCTGCTCCAGCGGCTCGATACGCTCGAATACCGCGGACTAAACCTCATATACTACGACAAACTGAAGGTCCGCCCGAAAGTTCTGCGACAGAGTATCGACCTGTATCCCAACTACCTGTTCGACGCCTCAAGGATCCAACGCACATACAACGGCCTGATGCGGCTCGGATACTACCGCAGTGCCAACGTACAGTTCGAAGAGGACAACAGCGAGGATCTGAATACAACGGTAACGTTCATCGGCCCGATGACCGACGGCCATGAAAACGATACGTCGGTATATACCAAGGAGGGGTATCTCAACTGCAACATATTCTGTACGCCGGCCCTGCGCCAAAGCTACAAGATCGAAATCGAGGGTAGTACGACGTCAAACTTCTACGGTCTGCGTGGAATTGTCGGCTACCAGAACCGGAATCTGTTCCGGGGCATGGAACAGTTCGATGCCTCGTTCACGCTCGGATACGAGTTCATGAAGGGCGCCGAGGTAAAACGCAAACGCGCTTTCGAAATCGGAGGATCATTGGCACTCTCGTTCCCGCGCTTCGTATCGCCGATCCACATCCGCCGGTCCGACAAGATCGTCAACCCCCGCACAAAGGTCGAACTCTCGATCAATGCCCAGGATCGCCCATATTACAAACGTACGCTCTCCAGCGCAAACTGGAGCTACTCGTGGAGCAACGGTAAATACAGCAGTTATGCCCTGCGCCCGATCGACCTCACGCTCATCAAGGTGGGATATATCGACCAGGCATTCCTCGACCGGCTGCAGAACCCATATCTGCGAAACAGTTACGAACAGCAGCTCATTGCCGGAATCTCGGGATCATACGCCTTCAACAACCAGATCAGGAACCTGCAGGGAAATGCTACAAATATCCGTTTCAACTGGGAGACGGCCGGTAACCTTGTCGGAGCGTTGTCGCACCTGTTCTCGAACCCGCCCGAAAATGAATCGCATTACAATGTCTTCGGAATCCGTTATTCGCAATATTTCCGCACAGACCTCTCATTCAGCCGGAAAGAGGTCATCGGCGGCAAAACAGCCATCGCATACCGCATCTACGGCGGCATTGGCCTCGCATACGGAAACTCGACCGAAATGCCTATCGACCGAATGTTCTACGCCGGCGGCAGCAACTCGATGCGAGGTTGGGTGGCCCGGACACTCGGCCCCGGCTGTTCCGAAATAACCGAAGACCAGCTCCGATATCCGAGCCAGGTGGGAAACATGAAACTTGAAGCCAATCTCGAACTGAGGTTCCCGATCTGGGGGATGTTCAACGGTGCCTTATTCTTCGATGCCGGAAACGTCTGGATGGTAAAGCAGAAAAACCGCGAATATGTCGAAGGTTCGGTCTTCAGCATCAAGGATTTCTACAAAACCATCGGATTCAATACCGGTATCGGCATCCGCATCGACATTTCGTTCGCCGTGCTGCGGTTCGACTGGGGCATCCGGCTCTACGACCCGAACCAACCGGTCCGCCAGCGATGGATACACAATTTCCGCTTCAAGAACACCGCTTTCAACTTCGGTGTCGGATACCCGTTCTGACACCAGCATTCCAGGCAATCAGCCTCACAACGGCAGGCCGATACCTGTCCCTTCAATATCGACTGCCGGCAGTCGTATTCCTCATGCACAGACAACCTGCCAGATTCGCCCTCCAATATCAGGAACTTCAGCCCTGTCAGCACAATACACAACCGCCTGCCATATCCACCTGACCATAAAAAGCCACACTCGCCAAAACCTGTCGTTTTGGCGAGTGTGGCTTAAATCGGCGGTCGGCCCCGCAACGGATCAATGACGGATCAATACTCGTTCCAACTCTTGATCTTGATGTCGCCACGCTTCAACCGGCAGAAGGCATGTATGAAGGCCGATGCCAACCGTGCATTGGTTATCAACGGAATGTTGAAATCCACGGCCAGACGGCGGATGATGTAGTCGTTGTTCAGTTCGCTTTCGCTCAGGTTCTTGGCAATATTTATCACCAGGTCGATACGCTTATCCTTGATGTAGTCCTGAGTATTTGGTTTCTGCGGCGAGTCGGGCCAGTTGAGAGCCTGGCACGCTATGCCGTTCGAAACCAGGTAATCGGCCGTTCCGGGCGTACCATAGAGTTCGAACCCGTGTGCCGCAAGCTCCTGCACCGCCCCAAGCATGTCGCTCTTCGAACGGGCATCACCCGTCGACAAGAGTATGCTACGCTTCGGTACCGTATAGCCAACCGAAAGCATCGACTTCAGGATCGCCTCATGGAAATCGTCGCCGATACATGCAACCTCGCCCGTCGACGCCATCTCGACGCCCAGCACGGGGTCGGCCTTCTGCAGACGCGAGAACGAGAACTGAGGAGCCTTGATCCCGACGTAATCCAGATCGAAGGCCGATTTGTGAGGTATCTCGACCGGCAGCCCCAACATAACCTTCGTCGCTATATCGATAAAGTTAACCTTCAGCACCTTCGACACGAACGGGAAGCTGCGCGAAGCACGGAGGTTGCACTCGATAACCTTGATTTCGTTGTTCTTGGCCATCACCTGCATGTTGAACGGGCCCGAGATATGCAAACCCTGCGCAACCTGACGTGCGATCTTCTTGATGCGGCGCATCGTCTCGACATACATCTTCTGCGGCGGGAAGACCATAGTGGCATCGCCCGAGTGTACTCCGGCATATTCGACATGTTCCGAAATGGCATAGATCAGCATCTCGCCGTCGCGTGCAACGGCATCGATCTCGATCTCCTTGGCGCGTTCGATGAATTCGGTCACCACAACCGGATGCTGCTTCGAGACGCTTGTAGCCAGGGTCAGGAAGTGTTCCAGCTCGCCGCGGTTCGAGACCACATTCATGGCTGCACCGCTCAACACATACGACGGACGTATCAGCAGCGGGAACCCTACCTCATCGGCAAACTCATATATATCCTCCATCGAGGTCAACTCGCGCCAACGCGGCTGGTCGATACCCAGCTCGTCGCACATCGACGAGAACTTGTGACGGTCCTCGGCACGGTCGATATCCTCGGCCGAGGTGCCCAGTATCGGAACATGTACGCCATGAAGACGCATGGCAAGGTTGTTCGGGATCTGACCGCCCGTCGATACGACAACGCCCCGAGGCTCCTCGAGATCCGTAATATCCAGTACCCGCTCGAAGGTCAGCTCATCGAAATACAAGCGGTCGCACATGTCGTAATCGGTCGAAACCGTTTCGGGATTATAGTTGATCATAATTGCCCGCAGACCGTTTGCACGGATCGTATTCACGGCATTCACCGAGCACCAGTCGAACTCGACCGAACTGCCGATGCGGTATGCTCCCGACCCGAGTACCACAACCGACTGGCCGTCATGATGGAAGTCTATGTCGTGGGCCGAGCCGCTGTATGTCAAATAGAGGTAATTTGTCTGTGCAGGATATTCGGCCGCCAGCGTATCGATCTGTTTCACGAAGGGGGTAATGCCACGCTTCTTACGCTCCTCGCGAACCGCCAGAACCGCATCTTCCATATCGGCCGCCGCAGGACTCAGAACCGTCCGCGCAATCTGGAAATCCGAAAATCCGCGCACCTTGGCCTCGCGCAGCAACTCGTCGGGCAACTCCTCCAGCGAATGGAAGTTCTCCATGCGATGCTCGATATCGATGATATTCCGCAACTTGCACAGGAACCACTTGTCGATCTTAGTCAACTCGTGAATCCGGTCGACCGTATATCCGTGCTTCAATGCATTGGCAATGAAGAATATTCGTTTGTCGGTAGGATGGCTCAACGCCGTATCCAGATCGTCGGTCATCAACTCCTTGTTGGCCACGAAACCGTGCATTCCCTGCCCGATCATGCGCAGGCCCTTCTGGATCACCTCCTCGAAGTTGCGGCCGATGGCCATCACCTCGCCGACGGATTTCATGCTGCTGCCCAACTCGCGCGAAACACCCTTGAACTTGCCGAGGTCCCAGCGCGGGATCTTGCAGACAATATAGTCCAGCGCCGGTTCGAAACATGCCGTCGTCGATTTTGTAACGGAGTTCTTCAACTGGTGCAGACCGTAGCCCAACCCCAGTTTGGCGGCGACGAATGCCAGCGGATAGCCCGTAGCCTTCGATGCCAGTGCCGACGAGCGGCTCAGACGTGCATTGACCTCGATTACGCGGTAATCCTCCGAGTCGGGATCCAGCGCATACTGGACATTGCACTCGCCCACGATGCCGATATGGCGGATAATCTTGATGGCCAGAGCCCTCAATTTATGATATTCGGAATTCGAAAGCGTCTGCGACGGCGCAACCACGATACTCTCGCCGGTATGGATGCCCAGCGGGTCGAAGTTCTCCATGTTGCAGACCGTGATACAGTTGTCGAAGCGGTCGCGGACGACTTCGTACTCGACCTCCTTCCACCCCTTCAGCGACTTCTCGACCAGAATCTGCGGCGAATATGTGAAAGCCTTGCTGGCCAGCGCATCCAGCTCCTGCTCGTTGTTGCAGAAACCCGAGCCCAATCCTCCGAGCGTATAGGCCGCACGGATGATGATCGGATATCCCAACTCCTCGGCCACACGCTTCGCATCCTCGACCGTCGTGACGGCATGGCTGCGGATGGTCTTGACATCTATTTCGGCAAGTTTCTCGACGAATTTCTCACGGTCCTCGGTGTCGATGATCGCCTGAACGGGAGTGCCCAGCACCCTCACGCCGTAACGTTCCAGAACACCGCTCTCATAGAGCTTCACACCGCAGTTCAGGGCCGTCTGGCCTCCGAAGGCCAGCATGATGCCGTCGGGACGTTCGCGCTCGATAACCTGCTCGACGAACTCTGGCGTCACGGGCAGGAAATAGACCCGGTCGGCTATATTTTCAGATGTCTGGATCGTGGCGATGTTGGGGTTGATCAATACCGTATAGACCCCCTCTTCCTTCAACGCCTTGAGCGCCTGCGAACCCGAATAGTCGAATTCACCCGCTTCACCGATCTTGAGTGCGCCCGATCCGAGCAATACGACTTTTTTTACTTCTGTCTCCATCATTTTGCCTGCTTGTTATATTGCTCTATGTTATCCATAAAACGGTCGAACAGGAACTCCGTGTCGACCGGACCGCTCGTCGCCTCCGGATGGAACTGCACCGAGAAGAACGGCTTCGTGCGATGGCGGATACCTTCGCTGGTACCGTCGTTCAGATTTATGAAGTAGGGTTCCCAACCCTCGTCCAGTTGTTTGGTGTCGACCGCGTAGCCGTGGTTCTGCGACGTGATCACCGCTCGGTCGGTCCCGACCTGCAGGGCCGGCTGGTTGTGCGAACGGTGTCCGTACTTGAGTTTGAAGGTCGACGCCCCGGCCGCAATCGACAGCAGCTGATTGCCCATGCAGATGCCGAAGATCGGCTTGCCCACCTCGAAGGCCTTGCGGATGACAGCCACCGCCTCGCCGCACATCTGCGGGTCGCCCGGACCGTTCGACAGCATCACCCCGTCGTAATCCAGCGTCGTGAAGTCGTAGTTCCAAGGAACACGTATCACGGTCGCCCCGCGACGCAACAGGCAGCGGATAATATTGTACTTGCAGCCGTAATCGGCTAGCACGATCCTGCGCGGGCCGTTTCCGTAAGTGATCACCTCGCGGCAGCTGGTCTCGGCCACAAGGTTGTTGCGGTTCGGATCATCGAATTCGGCCGGTACGCCGCACCCTTCGACCGCAACCTTGCCCAACATCACGCCTCGTTCGCGGATGATCTTGGTGATCTGACGCGTATCGACTCCGTAGATGGCCGGAACATCGTTGTCACGCAGCCATTGTGCAAGGCTTTCGCGGGCATTCCAGTGGGAATACTCGTACGAATAATCGGAGATTACCAGGGCCCGGATATGGATCTTTTCGGATTCGAAGAACCGCAGCAGGCCATATTCGTCGCGTTCGAACGACGGTACACCGTAATTGCCGACAAGTGGATAAGTAAGGACCAGGATCTGACCGCTGTAAGATGGATCGGTAAGCGATTCGGGATAGCCCATCATAGCGGTGTTAAAAACGACCTCGCCGGAAACTGACTTTTCCGCTCCGAACGAGAATCCGTGGAATTGCGTCCCATCCGACAGGATGAGAGAGGCGCGCTTATGTTCAGACATATTCAGAAAGGTTTCTGAACGACAAAGGTACGAAAAAAAGGAGAGAGTTCAAGCGCCGAAACAATATTTTGCGTATTTTTGTCGAGAATCGTTCCCGGCACGCCGCCAACGGATCATTACGCACAGCCGATGCCGGAGAAGATGACATACGTTTTCGTGAATATGGTAACACATGCCGACATAAAGCTCGTCAGATCGCTCGCCGACAAACGTGCCCGCACCGAAACAGGACTCTTCGTGGCCGAAGGTGCGAAACTTGTCGAGGAGATCTGCTCCTCCACACTCACAATCAACCGGATATACTGCACCGGAAATCCAGTTGCGCATCCGGCTGCCGAACAGGTCTCCCCAAAAGAGATGGAGCGCATGTCGTTGCTCAAGACCCCGACCGACGTGCTGGCCGTGGTCGAAATCCCGAAATACCGCCTCGACCCGTCGATCTTCTCCCGCAAACTGGTTCTGGCACTCGACGACGTCCAGAACCCGGGCAATATCGGGACCATAATCCGCCTGGCCGACTGGTTCGGCATCGAGGATATCATCTGCTCCGAGGCTACGGCCGACTGCTTCAACCCGAAGGTCGTGCAGGCAACGATGGGGGCCATCCTCCGTGTCCGCGTACACTACACCGACCTCACGGCAACACTCAAAAGCGCCGCTGAGGCCCATACACCCGTCTACGGCACCTTTCTCGAAGGCGAGAACATCTACTCGGCCAACCTCACCCGTACCGGAATAATACTTATGGGTAACGAAGGGCGCGGCGTCAGCGACCGCAATGCGCAATACGTCACGCGACGGCTCTTCATTCCGCCCTATCCCGCCACGCGACACGGATCGGAATCGCTCAACGTTGCCATAGCCACAGCCATAACCTGCGCCGAGTTCCGCCGTCGGGGCTGACTTCTATCCCGACCGAAATTCTCCCCGGCCGCAATCCGCACCTAACATCTACGCCCGCGATCTTGTCGTCACCCAATATCGGCACCCCGTACCTAATTAATATAAGGGAGTCCGTCATAAGGAGCTCCGTCGCCGACGCCCAACCAACGGCCTGTATAAGATGATTCCTCAACACGCATAAGTCCATATACGGCGGCCAAGATGCTGCCGATCACATGTTTGAGGGCCCTGCCGCCGGCGGCCGTCACCGCCTTACCAACACCGGAGCTGTCCCCGACTCATCCATCGCGTATCTCCAGCCGAAACCGTCTCCCAATGCCGCATTCATCGCCTCAACAGCCTCGGGCCACATGTTAGTCACTCCGTCGATCACAACCGTTGCCGGCGAGGCCTTTTCATGCACCTGCGCACCTTCGCCGCCAAGCTGTTCGACATAATTGGCCGCAAATGTGCAGCCGCTGTTGTAATATCCGAAATCCAGAAACTTGCTGCCCGCAGACAATCCGCCGCCATCGGCCTCGCCGCGGAAAACGCACGCCACAACAGAACAACTCCCGTTCAATGAGATATTGCCGACAAGGCCGCCAACGGCACTGGTTGCGGTGACCGTACCGCCGTCGACATGACAAGCCTTCACGGTACTCTTCTCAAGCCGACCGACAAGTCCGCCGACTCTCTCCGTACCTTCAACCGTCCCGCCGTAACCGCACGCCTCGATAGTCGCATTGACGCAATATCCGGCCAGGCCTCCTACATTGTTCTTGCCGCATACCGAAGCGTTGCGCAACGAAAGGTTCCGGATCGTACCTCCGTTTACATATCCGAACATGCCCCGGGCGCTCTCGGCAGGAGTCTCCACCGTCAGGTTCGAGATCGAACAGCCGTTGCCGTCGAACGTCCCCGAATAGGGATTCGCCGAATCCACTCCGACCGGAGTCCAGTTCGAAGAGCCGTCGGCAGGCAAATCAAGCACTATATCGGCCTCCAGAATACAGTTTGTCGACAGATCGGCCAACGCCGCATCGTGCCACTTCAGCAACCCCTCGGCCGTGTAGACCCGATAGGTATTAGTCCCGGCATCGTACGTGTAGGGGAGGTAGACCGCCTGTCCCTCGTCGCCCGGGTTGTCAGGGTCGACCTCCCAGTCATCGATCGTGGCATCGACATCCAGCCCAGAGTAGATAACCGAAATCGTATAGACATACTGATATCCGGCCTTGAAGATGATATCCGTATCCGGCATGTAGACATAGATATTCCCGCCTGTTTCGATCGAGATGAAAGGTGTGCCTGCCGAAATCGTCTGCGGAGCGATCAAAGCCCTGTACTGATTCTCCACGTCACCGCCATACGGGATCACCGACGTCGGGTTCCCGTCATCGGCCGACAGCCCTACTATTCGGATCCGCGCATCGGTGAAGTCCGTCACCACATCATTCGTTTCGAGCCGAACGGTCACCTTCGTCGTACGGTGTGCAAACGTGATCGTCGGATCGCCAAAGCTGACGGTCTGCATCTCGGCCGAAACATAGTCGCTCGACTCGTAACCCGACAGCGTGCTCTGATCCGCCTTTACGACCACCGCCGGCATCGAGGTATCCGGACGGCCGTCAATCTCCGCAAACGGATACCAGGCACTGACAACCATATCCTCGCGGCTGGTCCAATAGAACGGGTCATCCGACCGGATCGTAGCTGTAAGGTTGTCGGCCGACGGCACAACAGAATACCTTTTCACGGCCCCGCCGACCATTACTGCCATCTGCGAAACGCCTTCCCAATTGTTGTCTGCTATGGAACGGCTTGTCTCCTCGGTCACGACCTTCAATCCCGCCGCGCGCAATTCGAGAGGATACTTCCCTGCAGGAAACGCTCCGTCGGAGGCATCGCGCGAACATCCAGACAACAACAGCAATACCGTACAACAAACAATCATGTTGCGTATCAATCCTAATCGGAACTTCATATGCTTTTATGTTTTAAATATTTAATTTCAACTATTTGAAGCTTGACACACTCCAATTTCTGCCACAAGAACAGATACACACGCCCACGATTGTCAAAGCAAAAACAACAGCCCGTGGGGAAGACCAACACTTCACCTTGTGCAACCATGAGGCATGGCTACACAATAACAAATTTAATAAAATTTCCCAGAATTGTACATTAATACGGCCTATATGCCACGATTTTTTGCCCGAATACAACAGCCGGAATGCACGGAACTGCGCAGCAACCGCCCCTGAAAACAGGTTATTATCAATAGCAGGCAACTGTCCTCCAAGCGAACAAGATCAGCAATGAAAGGCAAGTCAGATGGTTACGAAGCGTAATTAAAGATTGCAATCCGTCGTCACGATACAATATACACGTCCGGTCATCGCTACGACATTCCGCATACAGGAAGCCGGAACGTGTTGCCAGCCCCGACAACCGGCCGGTTACTCATAAATCCCGTTTTCGTAATCCGCAGCATAGCGTGAGAAGGTCTTTCCGGTCTGCTGCTTGAAAAAGCGCATCAGGTGGCTCGGATCCGAAAACCGATAGTCATCAGCCAATTGTGTAATGCTGCGCCCTTCGAAAAGCAGATCGTTTTTCAGAGCCTCAACCAGACGCTGTTTCAACAGGTGACTGGCCGTAACCCCGAACTGATCCTTAACCGCTCGATTCAACGTTACGCGGCTCAGGTTCATCATCTCGGCATACTCCTCAACCCGCTGCACATCGCGTATGTGCTCCTCAAGCAGCGCCTTGAACCGAAAGGCATAATTGTTACGGGCCGCCTCCACCGGCAGTCCGTATGCCGCACCATAAGCCCGGTTGAGCACAACCAACAGATAGTAAAGCACCGAAACTATAATGTTGTAACTGTCCGCCGTCGGATGCTGCAACTCGGGCTTGATACTATCCAGCAGCCGCAGGTACTCCGACATGCTCTGCTGCGTCACGTCGAGACAGGGCGGCGTATCGGTCTGGTAGCAATACAGCAGGCGGTAGACGAAAAACTTGTCGGCAAGGAACGTCCGCATGAAATCCTCGCGGAAAATCAGAAACGAATAATCCAGCCTCTCTTCCTCGACCAACCAGCGCTGCTGCTGGTGCGGCGACAGCAGCACGACCATCCAGTCGTGCAGTTCGATACGCTTGGCATTCAGCAGCAGCGTGCCGGAAGCCTTTCGGAAAAAGAAAAATTCAAAGAAATCGGTCTGGAAAAGCGGATATTCGGTCAACACACCGCTGATCTCCTCGCTGCGGCCCGTGTTGATGTTGAAGTCGACGCCGCACTGCGTCTTGCTGAACGGCACATTGACAAGTTTTTCGGGATTGATCGTCGTTTTCATACTCCAAGGCAGGTCGGTCCGGCACAAAGATAACAATTCAATTTATCAAAATGGCATATCTTTACCGATCCATGGCATAGAACGTCCGAAATTTTATTGCCACCTTTGCAACGTTAAAATTCCGACGACGTTCGCATCGGTCCCGACCAAAGCCGACAATACACCTGTCATGAGCATACACGTCAAACAGATGATCCGCAATCTGCACATCGCCGCCAGCCACCGACCCCGGACGACCGGAACAAAAGATCGCACATCGTACAAAACCGATCGTCCGGCCCGTCGCACCGAACCGCTACCGGCATGCAGCTTTTGGAGCCGTCTCTCCGCACAACTCATGCAAAGCCGCAGCAAGACAAGCGTTGTCCGAAGAATGCAAACAAAATGAGTATGGAACAGGAAATCATCCGCGACATCGACGTACAAAGCGTCATGACCAAATCTTCACTCCCCGTGGGCGGCTACTCCGTGAATCCCTATGTCGGGTGTCCGCACGCCTGCAGATATTGCTACGCCTCGTTCATGAAGCGCTTCACCGGACACACCGAACCCTGGGGCTCGTTCCTCGACGTCAAACACTGGAAACCCGTCGGCAACCCGCACCGGTACGATGGCCAACGTATCGTAATCGGCTCCGTCACCGACGGATACAACCCATTCGAGGAGCAGTTCCAGCGTACGCGACAGCTGCTCGAGGAGCTTCGCGGAACCGATGCCGAAATCATGATCTGCACAAAGTCCGACCTGGTTCTGCGCGACCTGGATCTGTTGCGGCAGTTTCCGCACGTGACCGTGTCGTGGTCGGTCAATACGCTCGACGAGACCTTCCGGGCCGATATGGACCGCGCCGTCAGCATCGAACGCCGTCTCGAAGCCATGCGGCAGGTCTACGATGCGGGCATCCGCACCGTCTGCTTCGTCTCGCCGATCTTTCCGGGCATCACCGACCCCAAGACCATAATCGAGCGGGTTCGGGAGTTTGCCGACCTCGTCTGGCTCGAAAACCTGAATCTGCGCGGCCAGTTCAAGGGTACAATCATGAACTATATCCGCGAAAAACACCCCGAGTTGGTGCCTCTGTACGAGGAGATCTACAACCGGCGCAAAACCGGCTACTGGCAGCAGCTCGAGAGTCAGATCGCCGCCTATGCCGCCGAACAGGGTTTCCCGTACCGTGTGAACGACCTTCCGTACGGCCGCTCCGAAAAGGGCAAACCGGTAATTGTCAACTATTTCTACCACGAAAAGATCCGTCTTAACAACAAATAGCCACACATTGATGCCGGTCAAGAACATATATTGAGTCACACTCCGCGCCATGGCCAGCATCACGAGCCATCATGTCGATTGGTCCAAATATTAAACCGCAACAAACCACCAAAATAACATACAGCTATGAAACAAATTGAAAAAGTCGCTGAAGCCAAGAATTTCAGCGCAATCAGCCTCGGCAAGTTGAGCGATCTGCACGAATTCGTTCTGGAAATGAATCCCGAAGTCAAGATTCCGGGCAAGGTGTTCGGAGGAGCCGCCCTGAAGGCAACCGGTGCGGAGTTCTCGTTCCAGTCGTTCGCGCCCGGAACTGAAACCGGATTTCTCCATACACACAAGACTCATGAAGAACTCTACTTCTTCCTCGCGGGAGAGGGTGAGTTTCAGGTCGACGGAGAGATCTTCCACATCGGCGAGGGCAGTGTCGTAAGGGTATCGCCCGACGGCAAGCGTTCCGTACGCAACACGGGCAATCAACCACTCGTCATGCTCTGCATACAATACAAGCAAAATACCTTCACGGCCGAGGATGCCGCCGATGGCATTCTGCTGCCTGACAAGGTCAACTGGTAAGCAGCACCAACAAGATTACGGGCGGGGAACGTCGCTGTACGTTCCCCGCCCGTAATTTATGCCATATCCCAACTCACTGCCCGATCAAAACAAGAATAACAGTTGCCCCGACAGTCTGAAACTCCTCGCCGGGAAGCTCTGCACAATGAAAGAACGGTCAAATTTATTTCATACTAAACATTATTTTGTGCGAAAATTGTTTCTATTAGAAAATATTTATATATTTGCAGCCGGAAAACATCATCGACATGGAAGCTATCTGTAAAATAAAGGATATCTACAAGGCGCTGTATCAGTTCGAGAAGACATTCGCCGAACTGCACAGCATAACCATCAACGAAGCCATGCTGCTGTGCTGCCTCAAGGATGGAGACCCGAAATCGGCTGGCACGATCAGCGGATATATCGGTCTTTCGAACTCACGGGTATCGAAAGTGATAACCTCGGTCGAAACCAAAGGATATATCCAACGCAATATCAGCCCCAGCGACAGACGTCAGATGCTCTTTTCGCTCACCGCGGACGGCGCTTCGAAAATCCACCAGATGTTAGGCCAGCCAATGGGATTCGACGAGCTGTTCGCTACGCTGAATGCCTGCATGAAACCCGAAAAAATTTGATTGTAAAACATATTTACCCCCATTATTACCAAGATGAAATACCTGATTATCGGAGGTGTCGCCGGAGGAGCAACCGTCGCCGCCCGCCTGCGCAGAATGGATGAAAAGGCCGACATTATTCTGTTCGAACGCGGGAAATACGTCTCTTACGCCAACTGCGGCCTGCCATACTATATCGGAGGTACAATAGCCCAACGTTCGAAACTCTTCGTGCAGACGGTCAAGGGTTTCACCGACAGATTCCGTATCGACATCCGTGTCGAGCAGGAGGTCACGGCAATTCACCCCGAAAAGAGACTCATCGAGATCAAACGTCTCGATTCCGGTGAAACTTACACCGAAACATACGACAAACTGGTGCTGTCGCCCGGCGCCGAACCACTGCGGCCGAACATCGAAGGCATCGACAGCAAAAAGATATTCACGCTCAGGAACGTACCCGATACCGATGCCGTCAAGAACCATATCGATACGGCTCACCCTTCACGCGCCGTTGTCGTGGGCGGCGGGTTCATCGGACTCGAAATGGCCGAAAACCTGCATCAACGCGGCCTGCATGTCGACGTGGTCGAGATGGCAAACCAGGTGATGGCTCCGCTGGATTTCTCGATGGCTGCAATCGTTCACCGCCACCTGACCGACAAGGGCGTAGGGCTCTATCTCGAAGACGGTGTGGTACGATTCGAGGAGCAGGACGACAAGATGATCGTACATCTGCGGAGCGGTCGGCAGATCGCCACCGACATGGTCCTGCTCAGCATCGGCGTGCGGCCCGAGATCCGGCTCGCACAGCAGGCCGGCCTCACCATCGGCGAACGCAAGGGGATCGTCGTAAACCAGTACATGCAGACATCCGATCCGGATATCTATGCCCTGGGCGATGCCGTGGAGGTGATGCACCTGATCACCGGCAAATCAGCCCTCATACCGCTGGCCGGCCCCGCAAACAAGCAGGGTCGCATCGTCGCCGACAACATCGTATTCGGGAACAACCAAACATATCGCGGATCGATGGGGACCTCCGTGGCCAAGATCTTCGACCTGACCGTAGCCACCGCCGGCGCAAATGCAAAACTGCTGAAAGCAAACAATATCGAGTACATATCGTCATATACTCACGGGTCGTCGCACGCCGGATACTATCCCAATGCCGTTCCGCTCTCGATCAAGATCCTCTTCTCTCCGACCGACGGGCGGCTCTTCGGTGCGCAGGTAGTAGGTTTCGAGGGTGCCGACAAACGTATCGAGATGTTCGCTCAGGTCATCCAGCGCAACGGTACGGTATATGACCTCACGCAACTCGAACATGCCTATGCACCACCCTACTCCTCGGCCAAGGATCCGGTGAACATGGCGGGATATGTTGCCGAAAACATCCTCTCCGGCAAATCGAGGATCATCCACTGGCGCGAAATCGACAGTCTCCCTGCCGACACGGTTCGAATCGACGTCCGCACACGGGAGGAGTTTCGGATGGGAACCATCCCCGGATTCCGGAACATTCCAGTCGACGAACTGCGCGAACACCTCGGCGAACTGCCCTCCGACAAACCGATCGTCGTAACCTGTGCCGTGGGACTTCGCGGATACCTCGCCTACCGCATACTGGTACAGAACGGGTTCAAGGATGTGCGGAACCTCTCCGGCGGATACACAACCTGGCGTACGGCTACCGACAAGTGCAGCTCCGGAAACAGCGGCTCGGGATGTTGCCGACCGGCCGGTCCCTCTGCTCCCGAAGCCCCCAAAACAGCCATACAGGTTGATGCCTGCGGATTGATGTGCCCCGGGCCAGTCATGCAACTCAAGAAGAGTTACGAGGCTCTGAAGGTCGGCGAATCGCTCTGCATCACCGCTACCGACCAGGCATTCGGGCGCGATGTGGCATCGTGGTGCCGAGTGACAGGCGCAGAGCTCCTCTCGCTCGAAACACGGAACGGGAAAATCATCGCCCAAATCCGCAAGCAGAAACCCGAGGCTGCCTGCACAACAACCGTCGACAAGGCCGGCAACAAGACCATCGTGGTCTTCAGCGACGACCTCGACAAGGCACTGGCTTCATTCGTGATAGCCAACGGCGCGGCTGCAACCGGCAGGAAAGTATCGATGTTCTTCACCTTCTGGGGACTCAACGTCATCAAGAAACGTCAGAAACCCGCCGTTTCGAAAGATATCTTCGGACGGATGTTCGGCTGGATGATGCCTTCGCACAGCGGCCGGCTCCGCCTCTCAAAGATGAACATGTTCGGAATGGGAAGCCGGATGATGCGCATGATCATGCGTCGCAAGCGGATCGACTCGCTCGAAAGTCTCATCCAACAGGCCTGCGACAACGGGGTCGAGATGATTGCCTGCACCATGAGCATGGACGTGATGGGAGTACGGCAGGAGGAGTTGCTCGACAATGTTGTCCTCGGAGGCGTCGCCTCGTATCTCGAACGCACCGAGCAGGCCAACCTCAACCTCTTCATCTGATCCGTATGGTTGACGCGGCACATCTCCGGTTTTTGGAGGTGCAGCATGCCCCAAAGATCCAGACAGAGGACTCACACAGCACACAGGCCATATCCATGCCCACAGTACGCAGCCTAAGGCCTTGAGCGCCGAAAACACAGGCCCCCTGACACTTTCAAGTCAGGGGGCCTGTTGTTTTTAGGCCGGGATCCTGCTGTCCCCCGCCAATCCCCAACTCGTACCGACGCCATACAACACCCTCAAAAGACGGTCCGTATCACCAGTAACAAAAAAACGCTTTTTAATTTGCCCATGCCGCAATGGTTTCGTATATTTGTTACGGATAACCTCTGCGCACAACAAATGATCGACTGCAACTACAATTCACTTGCCTTTTTCCGGCGCTATTTCCATATTCCGGCAAGCCGGAAACTCGCCTGGGCCCTGATCCTCGAAACCGTACACGACAAGCCTGAAATACGATTGGGCATTATCTTCAGCCAGACCCCGCATCTGTATCTCGATGTTGCCAGGCGCCGCTTCTTCACCGCCTCGACCATCGGCAACGGTACCCTCTCCCGACAGGTCTTCCCGGCCAAACGCACAGCCTCAGCCAACGGTTTCCAATTCACAACCGAGAACGGTCTCTCGCGGGAATTCCACAAAAGCTATATCCGCGATATCTACTATACGGCAGTATATTCACCCGAACTCCCGACTCAGATACTCTACTGATCCGCCCGCCGGCGATCGCACGCCCCATACATCGACATCAAAATCCCGCTCCGGCAAATAAAATATTGCCCGGGAAGCCCGCTATTTCGCTCATCAATCAAAACAATTCACTATCTTTGCGCCGTGAAAACAAAGGTAAATGCACTTCCTGTCCATCATACTGCTATGGCTCGCATACCTTACGGGCGCAACTGACCGAGTCGGAATCTCCGGCCAGACCGCTGCGCCGCAACCCGCCGTACCCTCACGGATCGAAATCCACTGCCAACTGCCGGCCTCAGGCCCGAATCACAAACTGGATCTGATGATCGGTATCGCCCGCGTACTCCGCCAATCACTCGGCGAACCGCTCCCGTACGACGACTCATCGGCAATATATACCCAACGCTATCACCGTCCGATGATGGCATTTATGTCGGCCATCATCCTCAACACGGGCAGCGAATACCCCTCGGGCGACAAACAGTACCGACGTATTGTAAGCTCTCCTGCCAATACTCCACGGCCCGATGCCTGCAGTTGCCGTACCGCAGCATCGCATGAGAATCACCTCCACGGACAGGCCTTCGAACGTCAGTCGAAATACTACTTCCTGTTCTATCTCCACCGGTTGCGGATATAGCCCACACGGCCGGACTGCACCACAGTCCATATCGACACCTTTTCGGCACGGCTTGTGCCGCTACACCAAAGAAATATCAAGTTGAAAACGACTAAAAACAGTATCATATGGTTATAGAAGCAATGATCATAATCTTCATTCTGGGCTATACGTGCATAGCACTGGAACACAAGATAAATATCAACAAGGCCGCCATCGCGCTTCTGATGTGCGGCGTGCTGTGGAGCATCCTCAGCATATGGTCGACCTCGATCAATCCCGACATCACCCCCGCAGTGATCAACTCGCAAATCATCGAATTCCTCGGCGAGGCCTGCGAAATTATCGTCTTCCTGATCGGCGCCATGACAATCGTCGACCTGATCGACTTCCACGGAGGTTTCGAAGTCATAACAAAACATATCACCACCCGTCGCAAGACCCGTCTGCTGTGGCTCATCGCCGGAATAACATTCCTCATGTCATCGCTGCTCGACAATATGACCTCGACCATCATCATGGTCATGCTGCTTCGACGCCTCATCGACAACTACAAGGAGCGCTGGATCTTCGCCTCGGTCATCGTAATAGCCGCCAACAGTGGCGGTGCATGGTCCCCGATCGGCGACGTTACCACAATCATGCTCTGGATGAAGGGAAATGTCACAGCCGGAAAACTGATCGGAACACTGCTGCTGCCGTGTATCGTTTCGCTGGTAATCCCCACGGCTATTGCAACACACTTCCTGAAGGGTGTCATTGCCAAGGAGCATACTGATGAGGAGACCTCGTCCCGTCCCGAATTCATCACCAGCAAGGAGAGCCGACTGATCCTCTATCTCGGAACCGGCCTGCTGATTGCCGTGCCCATCTTCAAGAGCGTAACCGGTCTGCCGCCATATATGGGCGTAATAATCGCTCTGGGCCTGATGTGGGTCTTCACCGAAATAATGTACGACCGCAAACGGGATATCGAGGAGTCGATCAAGAACCGCGTTTCGAAGGTGCTCAAACATATCGACATGCCAACGATTCTCTTCTTCCTGGGTATTCTGATGTCGGTATCGGCCCTCCAGAGCGCAGGCATCCTCTCGTCGCTGGCCAATGCCCTCAACAACGGTGTACACAACATTTACGCGATCAACTCGATGATCGGTATTCTCTCGTCGGTGATCGACAACGTGCCGCTCGTCGCTGCGGCCATGGGAATGTATCCAATAGGCGATCCTGCCACAGTAGCTGCCGCTGCCGATCCCGCCTTTGCAGCCATGTTCGTCCAGGACGGCGCCTTCTGGCACATGCTGGCATACTGTGCCGGTGTGGGCGGAAGCCTGCTCATAATAGGTTCGGCTGCCGGTGTGGTTGCCATGGGGCTCGAAAAGATGAATTTCTTCTGGTATTTCAAGAACATTACCCTGCTGGCATTCGCCGGTTATGTGGGTGGTATCCTGGTATTCATCCTCGAACACATGATATTTGCATTCTGACGCCAGGCTGAAGATATCCGCCGATTAATCGGCTGTTAAAAAAAACCATTGCGGCTGAATTCCGTCTTTGTTACGGATTCAGCCGCAATGGTTTTTTTCATACCGGCATTGTCAGTCCTCCAGGCTGACGCTCGGACGGAACCTGATTACCGTCCGCGACGGGATCTTGACAACGGCGCCGGTACGCGGATTACGACCGTTCCGGGCCGCCTGCTGATGTCGGACGAATGTCCCGAAACCGGATACCGAGACACGTTCGCCCTCTTTCAGGGCCAGCACGATAGAATTGAATGCAGCCTCCATGGCCCTCCGTGCAGCGACTTTCGACAAACCGGTTTCGAGAGCGACCATGTCTGCCAGTTGAGATTTATTCATACTCTCAGAAAAGGTTAACAGATCAAGGTTGGTATTTAAATAGGTCTTACAAATATAACAATATTCCAGTCATATGCAAAGCCCCACATTGAAAAACATTTGTTTTCATAATATTTTTATACACAAGTGGGCCAGTATAATCACAGTTGTGTTGTATTACCAGATGCATCCTATGCCACGTCACAATAATAAGCCGTCAAACGGATTCATAACACAGCTTGTACGATCATTGGTCCGGATGACAGGTGTGATGGAGGGGGTATGTGTACGTAAACAATTACCTTGTATACTTCCAAATCGATATCGTAAAACCTCACTTTCGGAACACGCCTGACGCTCCTGCACCGACATGCAGGTTCCAAGCAAGGTGCTGTCAGGCATCGGGTCCAACAGTAAAATCACCAAACGAATTTATTTGCTTAAAAATCGCCCAATAAGGCTAAGGCATTTTTGGCAAAACCGAAAATTGTTTTTACTTTTGCGGCCGGAGAGATGGCAGAGTGGTCGATTGCGGCGGTCTTGAAAACCGTTGAGCTGCGAGGCTCCGGGGGTTCGAATCCCTCTCTCTCCGCAACAAACGCTGAAAATCAGCAAATTGCAAAACAAACACCCAGTTTTACACCCAAGAATGTAAAGTCGGGTATTTTTGTTTTATTTAAGATAATACAACCACTACATAATAAAAGAGTAGCGATATTAAAAGAATCCGATGAGAAAAGACTAATATTTATCTATCCATTCAGTTTGATTTTTCAGGACTTTACATCGTCCTGAAAGTATTTGTTATTGTATTCCAACGTCAGGAGTGGATTATAATACAAGTTTTTTGTGTGGATAGAATTTCGTTTTGCTTAATGTACGAAAGTACTTATCTATAAACGCATGAAATATTAGCACAATGAATCATTGGAAATCAACTTTGGCCGTGATAGGAATAGGCCAACTCATATCTATTTTAACAAGTACGATTGTTGGCTTCTCCATTATTTTTTGGATTAGCAACGAATTTAAATCCCCGACAGCTTTATCTCTGGCTATTTTAGCTGGATTTTTACCACAATTTGTATTAGGCTTGTTTGCCGGGGTCTATGTTGACAGATGGAATCGAAAGAAAACGATGTTTTATTCGGACTTGTTCATCGCGTTCTGTACCCTATGTCTTTTTATTGTGATAACCAAGGGTTATAAAGACCTTTCTTTTTTTTATCTATTGACTGCTTGTCGTTCAATAGGCAGTACGTTTCATGCACCTGCTTTACAGGCAAGCATCCCTCTACTGGTTCCCAAGCACCATCTTGTCAGGGTATCAGGTTTGTACCATTCCATTCAATCCTTCAGTGAGGTGATAGCTCCCGTTGTAGGGGCAAGCCTCGTTGTTTGGCTTCCCATACAGTATATTCTGCTCATAGATGTGATCGGAGCTGTTGCTGCTTGTCTGACCTTACTTTGTGTCCAGATTCCTTCTCTTCAAAAAACGAAAGTTCTTCCAGATTTCAAAAAAGAACTGACGGAATGTTGGCATACCTTGCGGCGTACAATGGGCATTTTGCCTTTATTCGTATGCTTTACGCTGGTGACTTTTGTCCTTATGCCTGTTTTTACGTTATTTCCTTTTATGACGCTTCTGCATTTCAACGGAAACATTTTGCAAATGGGAGTTGTGGAAATGGGTTGGGGCTCAGGGGCATTGTTGGGCGGTTTAGTACTTGCCTGTAAGGCTTTGAAAAGCAAGCAAACATTAGTGATGCATACGGCTTATGTGATATTGGGATTGTATCTGATTAGCGCCAGTTATTTACCATCAAGCGCATTTATAGGTTTTGTTTGCCTAACATTTACAGGAGGCATAGCCTATTCCATTTACCATGCGCTTTTCATCGCTATTATTCAGCAGAACTTGGCTTCGGACATGCTTGGACGGACTTTTTCTCTCATCTTTAGTTTGAGTACCTTTCCATCAATGCTGGGTATCGTAGCTTCAGGATATTGGGTGGAAGCATGGGGTATCACATCCGTCTTTATGATCAGCGGATGGGTTATCTTTCTGATTGGAGTGGGTGCAAATTTTATTTCTTCAATCAAGCAGTTGGATAATTACGCATAGTATTATTTATTAAAGAATTATTATATGACAAAGAAAGAACACACTACGATTACAGAGTTATTTCAAGTTTTGGACTTGTTGGAAAGCCTGGACATGCAGTTTTGGTTGGATGGAGGCTGGGGAGTGGATGTCTTGTACGGACAGCAAACCCGCTTGCATAGAGATATTGACATTGATTTTGATGCCAATTATACAGACCAACTCCTTGATCTTTTGCAGGAGAGAGGATATCAAATTGAAACAAATTGGTTGCCCACCCGTGTGGAACTGTATAGCAAAGAATTAGGCTATATTGATATCCATCCTTTTGTCTTGAATGCGGACGGCACTTCCAAACAAGCCGACTTGGATGGAGGCTGGTATGAATTTCAACCGGACTATTTTGGAACAGCAGTCTTTGAAGGCAGAAGCATCCCTTGCATTTCTGCAAAAGGGCAACAAGTATTCCATTCGGGCTACGATTTAAGAGAGAAGGATATTCACGATTTATCTATAATTAAACAATGTATAACAACAATGAGCCTAACAATTAGATAAGAACAAGAAAATGACAGAAAAACAAATTGTCTGGTATATCTTACTTACAGAAGTAAAGATAGACAGTGACACCCAGTCTGTCACATCCCTGAGTGTAGCTCCATTGGCAGTCTTGCCGGAATTCCAGCGTAAGGGAATTGGGGGGGGGATGTTGATTCAGTAAGCCCATCAGAGGGCAGCACTTTTGGGTTACGGCACAGCAGTCGTATTGGGGCATAAAGAGTATTATCCTCGATTTGGCTATCGCAAGGCTATCGATTTAGGAATTGAATTTCCTTTCGAAGTCTCTCATGAATATTGCATGGTGGCTGAATTAATACCTGGAGCTACTGAGAATGTGAAAGGTATGGTTTGTTATCCAACTGACTTTAAATAGTTTAACAAGTAAAATTCATTATATAACTCGGACTGGGTATTTCAATTTCCCAGTCCGTATTCTGATAGTACTTATTCAATTGGAAGATTGTGTTGCTTCAAGAATGAAAGTTTATCCCAATACCCTCTTTGAAAGACGATTTTGTTATCTTTTACATGAAAAAATCCGCATCCACGAAGTCCAAGAGAGTCTTTCCATTCCATGATAGCCCATTCTCCATCTTCAAAAATATTTTCCACCATACAAACCATTTTAGCAGTGGCAAATTCATTCACAAACATTTTGTAGATTGATTCTTTACCTATTATTGGTTCGTTTGCGACTTGATGATTTACTGCATTAGTAGCATACAGCTCTGCTATATGATAAGCATCTGCTTTGTTAAAGCAATCTATCCATTTTTCCAAAACTTCTTTAGGCTTCATTTTTTATAAATTCTTAGGATTTTGATTCTGTAATAAAAACAATCTGTTTGGATGCATAGATACTTGATTTTATTAATAATAGGCTATTCTATATTCTAAATCCTCTGGATTTTTGCTCTCTCTGCACCGAGTTACGTAGATTCTGCTGTAACTTTTCCCATTGTTCCTTAAACCATTGTACTATGGGTTGTCGGTTTATGGTCAGCATAAGCTTACCACTATCCATCGGATGTTTCTCAACCCTAAAAATATCATTCTTGATGTCAAATTTCCACCTGTGTTCTTCGGAATAAATTTTGCCACTACATTGTATGGATTCTTTCTTTGTCAAGAGGTTTTCTATCATGTCTTTGGTAAACCCGATAACAGCGCATAATTTTTCCATTCTCAACATCTCTTTGAACATGGGAAACCATTTGTGGGCTTTTTCAAGCAAGGTGCTCAATCGTGATATTTCCTTGTCTTTGGCTTCAAGTTCTTGATTATGTATTCTTTGAAGATTACGAATTTGTCTGCTATGCTGTTCCTGTATTTGTTGTATCTGAATTTTTAATTCATCAGTAGCTTTGTCCCGTTTGGTAATTTCCTGATGTAGCTGCTCGATGT
>URTU01000010.1 GCA_900550925.1 uncultured Alistipes sp.
TCTGGATGGCGGGGATACGCGTCGAACCGCCCACGAGGATCACCTCGTCGATCTGGCTGGCCTGCAGGCCGGCGTCACGCAGTGCAAGTTTGCAGGGCTCGACGGTCTTGCGGATCAAGTGGTCACACAGCTGCTCGAACTTGGCACGTGTCAGCGTCATAACCAGGTGCTGCGGAATGCCGTTTACGGGCATGATGTAAGGCAGGTTGATCTCGGTCGAGGTGCTCGACGAAAGTTCGATCTTGGCCTTTTCGGCAGCCTCCTTCAGACGCTGCAGTGCCATCGGGTCCTCACGCAGGTCGACATTGTGTTCGGCCTTGAACGATTCGGCCATGTAGTCGATCAGGACGTGGTCGAAGTCATCACCGCCGAGGTGTGTATCGCCGTTTGTCGATTTCACTTCGAAGACACCGTCACCAAGTTCGAGGATCGAGATATCGAACGTACCGCCACCGAGGTCGTATACGGCGATCTTCATATCCTTGTTCTTCTTGTCGAGGCCGTATGCCAGAGCGGCTGCGGTCGGCTCGTTGATGATACGCAGAACTTCCAGACCTGCGATCTTGCCGGCATCCTTGGTAGCCTGACGCTGCGAGTCGGAGAAGTATGCCGGCACGGTGATGACGGCTTCGTCGACGGTTGTACCGAGGTAGTCTTCGGCCGTTTTCTTCATCTTCTGAAGGATGATTGCCGAGATCTCCTGCGGGGTGTACTGACGGCCGTCGATATCGACACGCGGGGTATTGTTGTCGCCGCGGACGACATTGTAGGGGACACGGGCAATGTCGGCGCCTACACGGTCGTAGGTTTCGCCCATGAAACGTTTGATCGAGAAGATCGTACGTTTGGGGTTTGTGATGGCCTGACGTTTTGCCGGATCGCCGACCTTACGTTCGTTGGCGTCGGTGAACGCCACGATCGACGGGGTTGTACGGTGACCTTCGCTGTTGGGGATGACAACCGGTTCGTTGCCTTCCATAACCGCTACGCAGGAGTTCGTCGTTCCTAAATCAATACCAATAATCTTTCCCATAATATTTGATGTTTTTAATTGTTATTATTTTCAGTTTTCGGTCCGTTTTTCGCGGACGCATTAGAGATGATCAAACGTTATACCAAAAAACCGATTCGGACCGAATGGCACACAATCGGTCGAAATCGGACTGCCGGTTCTGCCAAATGGCACGCGGGCTGTCAAAAAATGCTGACACAATGTCATTTTGATTCTGGTATTGGAGGACGTGCCGGTATTTCGATATGGTTACGGAGTTATTTCGTGGTTGTTACGGCCCGGGAGAGTCCCGTACCCCGGATTATCGATACGCGGCGAGCGATTTCGAGTGAAAAATTTGGACGGTATAAAATATTTTCGTACTTTAGTACCATTGAAATATTATCTAAAACACTACCGATATGATTATCACATTCAATGAACTCAGAAGAATCAAGGATAAGCTGCCCAGCGGAAGTTCGCAGCGTATCGCCGATGAACTTGGTATAGACGTGGAAACAGTTCGCAACTATTTCGGTGGCCGCCATTTCGATGCTGGTCATCCGGTGGGCGCCCACTACGAGAAGGGCCCCGATGGCGGTGTGGTGACCTTGGATGATACCACGATTCTCGACGCTGCGATGCGGATCCTGAACGAACAGAAATAGCCGCCAGGGAGTGAAGCTCCTGGATCGACAACATAGAAAAAGTTTTGAGTGCCGGATTGCGATCCGGCATTTTTTTGATAATGCCCGGGGCGCATGCGGGGAATGCCGGAACTTCTCTCCCGGCATAGGCGCTGAGGACGGATCCTTGAGGAGTTGCCTCTCCAACGGGCAGCGTATTTGGCAAGCGCCGTATTTATTTTATATATTTGTATATAAATTTAAAACTGTCCATACCTGATGAAACGATTGTCTGTTTTGCTGCTTTTTGCGTCGCTGGTATTTTGCGGTACGGCCGATGCCGGGCAGCCATTCACCTTGAGCGGCCGGATCGACGGTCTCGAACCTGGCGACACCCTGCGGTTCGAACGGATTCTGCTCCCTGAATGGGACCGTGAATTCGCTTTCGACGTTGTGGTGGAGACTCCCGGGACCTTCCGCTATGAGGGTACCCAGCCGCATGACCAGTATTACATGATGACCTATCACCCCATGAGCGGCAATGATCCCGTATGCGACCGCTCGGGCAAGGACATCATCGTGACTGCCGGCGATACGGTTGTCATGGAGGGTACGGTCGGCGAGATATATTATTGCAGTCTGAGCGGCGGTATTTACGATGATCCGCTGTTGTCGGAGTCGCTGCGGCTCGACGACTCCCTGGGAGTGATCCGTGGCGGCTATGTAAAACAAATCACCGAGGCATACGAACGCAAGGATACGGTGGCAGGTCGGGAGTATGAGGCCAAATTCAACCTCTTCTATCAGGACAACCCGGGCGAGGAGCGGCTTCGTGAGGCCAAAAGGATATATTCGGAGGCCAATCCGCAGGGAACGCTGTATATTCTCGTTACCCGCATGAGCGATGTGATGTACGATCCGGTCGAGAAGTCGAAGGAGCGGCTGGCATCCTACTCCGAGGAGTTGAGGTCTGGTTATTACGGGCGGCTGATGGCCGATAAGATCGACGAGATGGAGCGGCTGGCAGAGGGGCGGCCGGCTCCTGATTTTACGGTTGTGTCGACCGACGGGCGCCGGCTTGCCAAGGCGGACTATGCGGGGCGGTATCTGTTGATTTACCATTGGGGGCTGTGTCCCGGATCGATCTTCCTTGACGGGCAGGTGAAGGAGTTGTACGGCAAATACCGCGGAGAGGGCCTTGAAGTGCTTGGCGTCACCGAATCCATCGCTGTGATCTGTAAGGTTTACGAAGGGTTGCCGGCTGATCAAAAGACCCCGATGGCCGGTACGGAAGATATACGGCCGGTTCTGGCGGGGATGCTTGAACACGGGTGGACCGAGGTGGAGGTCGAGACAGACTGCCCCGAAAACAAGGCGTTGCTGGAGTCATACAAGTGTTCGGGCTGGCCGTTTTTCGTGCTGATCGGGCCCGACGGTACGATCCGGGCGCGAGGGTTCAGCGAAGCATTCTTCGCGGCCCGCGGGATTCTCGACAAGGAGCTCGGCGGCGGCAGTGAATAACCGCTTTCGGAAGCGGCCCGATATTTAATAAGCGGTCCGATCGCATTGTTCGATTTGGTTGCTGAGGCAGGCACCAGTGTCGGGGTGCGATCGCTTTATGAAAGTAACGCGTCGAAATTTAGGGCGAATAGGCTTGTTTTTAGAGAAAAATTTGTATTTTTGCGTCCTATTGGCGTGGTATGCCGAGATGTTTGATCAAAACAAGACAAAAAACAATAACAACCGATTATCAAAATGCAAAACAAAGGCGCAATTAAACTGTTGATATTCCTTTTGGCAATAGCCTCAGTTTATCAGCTCTCGTTCTCGTTCGCGACACGCAGGGTTGAGAAGAAAGCGGATAACTATGCCGCTACCTATCCGGCAGAGCTTCAGGATAAGATGAAGCAGCAGTATCTGGATTCGGTCAAGAATCTTCCTGCTTACAACCTGTTGGGAATCATAAAGTATACGTACAAGGAGTGTCAGGAGAAGGAACTCAATCTGGGTCTGGACCTGAAGGGCGGTATGAACGTCATGCTGGAGATCCAGCAGGGCGACGTCATCAAGGCTCTGTCGGACAACAGCCAGGATCCCGAATTCAACGAGGCCCTGTCGATGACCAACGAACAGATGCGTGATGGCGGCGGTGACTACATATCGCTGTTCGTCAAGAACTACCAGCAGGTTTCGGGCGGCAAACCGCTGGCAATGATCTTCAACACCCCTTCGATGAAGGAGATCAACGCCAACAGTACCGACGACGAGGTGATCAAGGTGCTGCGCAGCGAGAGCGATGATGCAATATCGTCGTCGTACGACATCCTGCGCAACCGTATCGACCGTTTCGGGGTAACCTCGCCAAATATACAGCGCCTGCCCAACTCGAACCGTATTCTGGTCGAGCTGCCCGGTATCAAGGAGCCCGAACGTGTACGTAAGCTCCTCCAGGGTACCGCCTCGCTGGAGTTCTGGGAGACATACAACATCGGTGAGCTGTTCACCAACCTCGAACAGGCCGATGCCCAGCTGCGTACGATGCGTGAGGCTGCGGCGAGCGTAGCCGAACCTGCGGCTGAAACCGAAACGGTGGAGACTGAGACGGTTGAGGTGGCAACGGTTGAGGGTGATACCGCTTCCGAGTCGTCGCTGATCGCCCAGGTGGCCGAGCAGAACGCTTCGGATACCACGATGGTCGAAGGCCTTTCGTTCGCCGAGCGCGAGGCTGCAAATCCGCTGTTCGTGCGCCTGCTGCCCGGACAGATCTATTACGACCAGAACAACAACATCGTCAACAACCCTGTAATAGGATATGCTTCGGCAGCCGATACCTCCATCGTGAACCGTTATCTGGCCATGCCGCAGATCAAGGCACTCTTCCCGCGCGACGTCCGCTTCATGTGGAGCGTAAAACCATATGCGGCTCCCGCACCCGCTTCGGAGGAGGAGATGGTCAATCCGTATGACGGCAAGTTCGAGCTCTATGCCGTCAAGGTCAACACGTTCGACGGCAAGGCTCCGCTCGACGGCAGCGTCATTACCAATGCCAAGGAGGACTACATGCGGGCCGGTGCCGAGGCTCAGGTCTCGATGACCATGAACTCGGAAGGTATCCGTGCATGGTCGCAGCTGACGGGTCAGAATATCGGCCGTTCGATTGCAATCGCCCTCGACGGTTATATCTACTCGGCTCCGACCGTGCAGTCGAAGATCGACGGCGGCCAGTCGCAGATTACAGGTAACTTTACAATCAACGAGGCTAAGGACTTGGCCAACGTCCTCCGTTCGGGTAAGGTTCGTGCCCCGTCGCGCATCATTCAGGATACGGTCGTAGGTCCGTCGCTCGGTCAGGAGTCGATCAATGCCGGTATCTTCTCGTTCATCATCGCGTTCATACTGGTGCTCCTCTACATGGGCCTCTACTACAAGCGCGCCGGTTGGATCGCCTGCATCGCTCTGGTTACCAACCTGCTGTTGCTGATGGGCTTCCTCGTATCGTTCGGCGCCGTGCTGACCCTCCCGGGTATTGCCGGTATCGTGCTGACGATGGGTATGGCCGTCGATGCAAACGTCATCATCAACGAACGTATCAAGGAGGAGCTCCGCTCGGGCAAGGGCATGAGCCTCTCGGTTGCCGACGGTTACCGGAATGCTTATTCGGCCATCATCGACGGTCAGCTGACCACAATCATTACCGGTATCGTGCTGTTCATCTTCGGTACGGGTCCGGTTCAGGGCTTCGCTACCACCCTTATCATCGGTATCATCACCTCGGTGCTGACCTCGATCTTTGTAACGCGTCTGATTATTGACGCCGTTGTGGCCAAGAACCCGCAGAAGATGTCCTTCTCGCGCAAATGGTCTGAGAAGCTCCTCTCGAATACCAAGTTCGACTTCATCGGCAAACGCCGCATTGCATACTGGATCTCCGGAACCCTGCTGGTACTCTCGATCGGCTCGTTCTTCATCCGTGGCTTCAATACCGGTGTCGAGTTCACCGGCGGCCGTGCCTATGTAGTTCGTTTCGACCAGTCGGTATCTGCCGAGGCAGTGCGCCAGAAACTCGAAAACGTATTCCCGGGCGATGCCAAGAGCGTCAGCCTCGAGGTTAAGCAGTATGGCGGCGACAACCAGATGCGTATCGTAACGCAGTACAAGTACGACGATACGTCGGATGAGGCTACTTCCGAAATCGATTCGCTGATCTACAACTCGTTGAAGGATCTCTATACGTACGATATTACGCTTGCGGGCTTTACCAACACCCAGGAGGATGTCAACGGTATCATTTCGGCCGACAAGATCGGACCTTCGATTGCCCGCGACATGACCCGTTCGGCCGTTCTGGCGGTAGTCTTCTCGCTGATCGCGATCGCACTCTACATCATCATGCGATTCAAGAAGTGGCAGTGGGGTATGGGAGCCGTGGTTTCGCTGACCCACAACGCCCTGCTCGTGATGGGTATCTTCTCGCTGCTGTACGGCGTACTGCCGTTCGCAATGGAGGTTAACCAGTCGTTCATCGCGGCGATCCTGACCATCATCGGTTACTCGATCAACGATACGGTGGTGATCTTCGACCGTATCCGCGAATACCAGGCCCTCTATCCCAAACGTTCGATCCGCGAAAATATCAACAAGGCGATCAACTCGACTCTCTCGCGTACGATGAATACCTCGGGTACGACATTCGTAACCCTGTTGGCAATCTTCATCTTCGGCGGCGAGGTGATCCGCGGATTCGTCTTCGCGCTGATGTTCGGTATCGTGGTAGGTACCTATTCGTCGGTATTCGTTGCGACACCGGTTGCTTACGAGCTGATGAAGAAACACTCCAAGGCGGAAGCAAAGGAGGCAAAATAAAAAATCCTCATTCCGAAAATAGCATTGGAACACCCGCAGATGTTTGCGGGTGTTCTTTTTTTGTTTTACTTTTGCGTAAACATAGTTTCGACAATGGACTTCATTCATATAACGTTTATCGACATAGTCGACATCTTTCTGGTAGCGTTGGTGATGTATTACATCTACCGCGTGACGCGCGGAACGAATGCCCCGAGTATCATTACGGGTATCGTCGTACTCTATCTGATGTGGGTGATTGTACGGGCGTTGAACATGGAGTTGCTGTCGGCAATTCTGGGTCATTTCATCGGGGTGGGCGTGATAGCGTTGATAGTGGTGTTCCAGCCCGAAATAAGGCGGTTCCTGCAGATGATAGGCCTCAGGCAGAATCAACAAAACTTCTTTTCACGCATATTCGATTCGGACGGCGATTCGCAGCTGGATGTTGCGCCGGTCGTGAAGGCCTGCATCGACATGTCGGAGACCAAGACCGGTGCGTTGATCGTCATACAGCAGAAAAGCGATCTGAGTCTGATTGCCGAGGGGGGTATTGCGATCGATTCGCTGGTATCGTCATCGTTGCTTGAGAATCTGTTTTTCAAGAATTCGCCGTTGCACGACGGTGCGGTAATCCTGAACAAGGGACGTATCGTGGCGGCGCGGTGCATATTGCCGTCGACGCAGCTGCAGGTCCCCAAGTCGTACGGTACGCGGCATCGGGCGGCATTGGGCATGAGTGAGGTATCGGATGCGATCGTGCTGGTTGTGTCGGAGGAGACCGGCGGCATCTCGATCGCACAGGGCGGAGTGATAAAACGTGATATTGCGCCCGAAAATCTGCAGTCGATTCTGATGCGGCGGCTCAACATGAATGTCAAGCGCAGCCGTTCGGCCGATCGCTTTTTCCGCAAGTTCCGTCGTCAGTAGCTATCGTTTGTTGAGGATAATCTATTGATATACAATTTGTTTTGGTTTGAGATTCCGTGGTTTTCTCCGTCGGGATCCACTGCGTTTTTGAGGCTGGTTGCAAATTGTTACAGATAAGCACCTCTTGCTTACGGATTGTAATTACAAGTGGCTTTTCAGGTGTAAATCGACTTCAAAACAGCCTTGCAGAGGCCGCCGTAAGCAAATATTCCCACGAAAAATATCCTAATTTCGAAAAATTATTATAAATTTGAAGCCGGATCACCCGCAGATTCAGGTGGTTGTTGTGCGTAATTGGGTGGTTGTCACTCGCTTGCGGCAAAATATTCCAAGTTACGATTTATTATTTATGAAAATTGAATTGCGTAGTGCCCTTTCGCTCAAGGGCAGAAAGATGGCCGGAGCCCGTGCATTGTGGCGGGCAAACGGCATGAAGGACGATCAGATGGGTAAACCGGTGATAGCCGTTGTCAATTCGTTCACGCAATTTGTGCCCGGTCATACGCATCTTCACGAGATCGGACAGAAGGTCAAGGCGTGGATCGAGGCAAAAGGCTGTTTCGCCGCCGAATTCAATACCATAGCCATCGATGACGGTATCGCTATGGGTCACGATGGTATGCTCTATTCGCTGCCTTCGCGCGAGGTGATTGCCGACAGTATCGAATACATGTGCAATGCACACCGTGTCGATGCGATGATCTGCATATCGAACTGTGACAAGATAACTCCCGGAATGTTGATGGCGGCCATGAGGCTCAATATCCCGGCGGTGTTCGTGTCGGGCGGCCCGATGGAGGCCGGACATGCCGACGGCCGCGACTGGGACCTGATAGACGCCATGGTCAAGGGTGCCGATCCGACTGTCAGTGACGAGGAGCTTTCGCGGATCGAGTGTGCGGCCTGTCCGACGTGCGGATGCTGTTCGGGCATGTTTACGGCAAATTCGATGAACTGTCTGACCGAGGTGCTCGGAATGTCGCTGCCCGGTAACGGTACCGTAATGGCTACACATCGCGAACGCGAGGAGTTGTTCCATCGTGCCGCCGAACTGATCGTTGACAATGCTTTTCGCTATTACCGTGACGGTGATACGTCGGTATTGCCGCGTTCGATCGCTACGAAGGAGTCTTTCTGCAATGCCATGTCGCTCGACATAGCGATGGGTGGCTCGACGAATACGGTCCTGCACCTGCTGGCAGTAGCCTATGAGGCTGGCGTGGATTTCAAGATGTCCGATATTGACAAGTTGTCGCGGAGGGTACCGGTTCTGTGCAAGGTGGCACCGAACTGTCACTACCATGTTCAGGATGTCAACCGTGCCGGTGGCATTATGGGTATTCTGGGTGAACTGGATCGTGCCGGGCTGATCGACCGCAATGCAAAGCATGTCGCAGCTGCCTCGCTTGGCGAGCTGATCGACCGTTACGATGTTATGCGTAACGGCGGAGATGAGGCTCTGCGCAAGATATATCTGGCAGCTCCGGGCGGCAGGTTCAGTATCGAGATGGGCTCGCAGGCTAACTATTACGATTCGCTGGATCTGGATCGCAAGGCGGGCTGTATTCGCTCGGTCGAGAATGCTTACAGCCGTGATGGCGGTCTGGCGGTGCTGTTCGGGAACGTGGCACGGAAGGGCTGTATCGTCAAGACGGCCGGTGTCGATGCCTCGATTCTGCATTTCGAGGGTACGGTTCGGGTCTACGATTCTCAGGAGAAGGCTGCGGACGGGATTCTGTCGGGCGAGGTGAAGGCCGGAGATGTGGTTGTGATCCGCTACGAGGGCCCGAAGGGTGGCCCGGGGATGCAGGAGATGCTCTACCCGACGTCGTACCTCAAGTCGGTGCATCTCGACAAGCAGTGTGCACTGTTGACCGACGGCCGTTTTTCGGGCGGAACGTCGGGCCTGTCGATCGGGCACGTATCGCCCGAGGCGGCTGCTGGGGGTGAGATCGGCCTGCTCGAAAACGGCGACCGGATCGTAATCGATATCCCGTCGCGTCAGATAGAGGTGCAGTTGGACGAGAATACGTTGGCTGAACGCCGTGCGGCGAAACTGGCTGCCGGCGGATTCCGCCCCGACCGCGATCGAAATGTGAGTCGTGCGCTGCGGGCCTATGCTTCGATGGTGGCTTCGGCCGATCTGGGAGGCGTAAGAGTTGTTGAATAGTATACGGAGAGAAGAAAATAGAACTATATGGATGAAAAAAAACGCATATCCGGTGCGAATGCATTGTTGGATGCATTGGTCGCCGAGGGTGTCGATACGGTATTCGGATACCCGGGCGGCTCGATCATTCCGATCTACGATGCATTGTACGATTACGGAGGCCGGCTGCGACATATTTTTACGAGGCATGAACAGGGGGCGGTACATGCCGCCGAGGGTTATGCCAGGGCTACGGGAGGCGTTGGCGTATGTTTTGCGACGTCGGGCCCCGGCGCGACAAACCTGTTGACGGGTATTGCCGATGCGATGATCGACTCGACGCCGATCGTATGTGTGACGGCTCAGGTACAGGTCAAGGCGCTCGGAACCGATGCCTTTCAGGAGGCGGACATGATCAGCATGACCACCCCCATAACCAAATGGAACTATCAGATAGTATCGGCCGACGAGATTCCGGCAGCCGTGGCGAAGGCTTTTTATATAGCTCGTACGGGACGTCCGGGACCTGTCGTGCTGGACATAACCAAAAACTCGCAGACCGAAATGGTCGATTTCGAGTATAAGCGCTGCGAAGGGTTGCGCAGTTACAAGGCGCACCCGAAACTGAACGAGCAGGCCATAGCGCAATGTATCGAGATGCTGAACGCGGCTGAACGTCCTCTGATCATTTTCGGCCAGGGTGTCAAGCTGTCGGGCGGCGAAAGGGCTCTGATCGAGTTGAGCGAAAAGGGATCGATACCGGCCGCCTCGACGCTGTTGGGACTGTCGGCCATGCCGAGTTCGCATCCCAATTATGTGGGGATGGTCGGCATGCACGGGAATGTGGCTCCGAACCGCATGACACAGCAGTGCGATGTACTGCTGGCTGTTGGCATGCGTTTCAGCGACCGCGTTACGGGCGATCTGTCGACCTACGCCAAACAGGCCCGGATAATACATATCGATATCGATCCGTCGGAGTTGAATCGTGTGGTAAAACCATATCTGGCGATCAATGCCGATGCCCGTGAAGCCCTGGAGGCTATCGGCCGCGGCATAGAGCGACCGCAATGCATGGTTTGATTATGCGGCCGAGCAGAACCGTATCGAATATGACGAGGTGATCGTTCACGACCTGCATCCCGCAAAGGAGCGTCTGACGATGGGTGAGGTTGTCGACCGGATTTCGAGAGCGGCGGGCGACGATGCCATCTTTGTTACCGATGTCGGTCAGCAACAGATGATTGCGGCCCGTTATTCGCGTTACCGTTCGACCCGCAGCATGATCACCTCGGGCGGTCTGGGAACGATGGGATACGGTTTCCCGGCAGCCATCGGCGCAAAGTTCGGCGTGCCGGATCGTGAAGTGGTGCTGTTCGTGGGCGACGGAGGCTTCCAGATGACGATGCAGGAGCTCGGAACGGTCATGGAGTGGGGCATAGATGTCAAGATCGTAATACTCAACAACAGCTTCCTGGGTATGGTTCGTCAGTGGCAGGAACTCTTCTATGACAAACGTTATTCGTCGACGCGGATGGTCAATCCCGATTTCTGCAAGATCGCCGAGGCCTACAACATAGCCTCGCGGCGGGTCATCACCCGTGAGGAGCTGAAGGCCGGTATCGAAGAGATGTTCGCAACGAAAGGGGCATACCTGCTCGAGGTCTGCACCGATGAGGAGGACAACGTGTTCCCGATGATACCCTCGGGTGCCGACATATCGAATATTATCTATGGCGAGTAAAAGTGGAGAGGATTTGATTATGGAGACGAAAGAATATATCGTTTCGGCCTTTACCGAGAATGCCGTAGGCGTGCTGATCCGCATAACGGCGGCCTTCATGCGGCGAAAGGTCAATATCGAAAGCATCAAGGTCTCGCATTCGTCGATCGAGGGGGTGAGTGTGTTCACGATCGTCGCGCACACGACCAAGGAGACCATCGAAAATATCGTTCGGCAGATACGGCGTATCGTGGATGTGATCAAGGCCGATTATTATGTTGCCGACAACGTTCTGAGTCAGGAGATCGCACTGTTCAAGGTTAACCTCGGGATCTTCGAGGACCAGACGATCGAACAGATTGCATCGCACCACACCCTGCGTGTGATAGACATAACGCCCGAGTGCGTCATACTCCGCAAAACGGGATTCCGCGAGGAGATCAGCGCCCTGGCCGCCGAGCTCAAGGAGCGCGGCCTGCTCATACAGGTATCGCGTTCGGGATCGGTGATACTCTACGACGAACCTTCTGAAAAGGAGTTGTTCGGGATGGAATGATAATGGATTTTTTTGAATTGTCAACGCTATAAATTTTTAGAAAAATGGCAAAGATGAATTTTGGCGGGGTCGAAGAGAATGTCGTAACCCGCGAAGAGTTTCCGCTCAGCAAGGCACGCGAGGTGCTCAAGGATGAAGTAATAGCCGTCATCGGTTACGGAGTTCAGGGACCGGGCCAGTCGCTCAACCTGAAGGACAACGGTTTCAATGTCATCGTGGGTCAGCGCAAGGACTCGAAGACGTGGGACAAGGCCGTAGCAGACGGTTGGGTTCCGGGAAAGGACCTGTTCGATATTGAAGAGGCCTGCAAACGCGGTACTATCATTCAGTATCTGTTGTCGGATGCGGGTCAGATTGCCGTATGGCCTACCGTGAAGAAGCACCTGACGGCCGGCAAGGCACTCTACTTCTCGCACGGCTTCGGCATCACCTACAATGACCGTACTGGCATCGTTCCGCCGGCCGACGTGGATGTGATCATGATCGCTCCGAAGGGTTCGGGAACGTCGCTGCGCCGTCTGTTCCTTGAGGGCAAGGGACTCAATTCGAGCTATGCCATCTATCAGGATGCTACGGGCCGCGCTTACGACCGTGTCATTGCACTCGGTATCGGCGTCGGATCGGGATACCTGTTCGAAACCACCTTCAAGAAGGAGGTATATTCTGACCTTACCGGTGAACGCGGTTCGCTGATGGGTGCCATCCAGGGATTGTTCGCCGCACAGTACCAGGTGCTGCGCGAGAATGGACACACCCCGTCGGAGGCATTCAACGAAACGGTCGAGGAGCTGTCGCAGAGCCTGATGCCGCTGATCGCCGAGAACGGTATGGACTGGATGTATGCCAACTGTTCAACTACGGCGCAGCGCGGTGCACTCGACTGGTGGCGTCCGTTCCGGGATGCTGTTCTGCCGGTATTCCGCAAGCTGTACGAGAGTGTGAAGAGCGGCAACGAGGCTCAGATTTCGATTGACTCGAACAGCAAGCCCGACTATCGCGAGAAGCTGAATGCCGAGCTGAAGGAGCTGCGTGAAAGCGAGATGTGGAAGGCCGGAGCTACGGTACGTGACCTTCGTCCCGAGCGCAGCAAATAGCCTCGTACGATCCTGAAAAGGTTTGATTCGGGCGGGCAGTCCTTGAAGACAGGGGCTGTCCGTCTTTTTTGTATATATGGGTTAAGGTTATGCTGCGGAGCGCCGGCATTAGCAGATGCCTGCCGGCGGAGGATGAGAAGTGACGGTTAGTCAGATGTGCGGTAGTCACATGAACAATTGCTTTCCGACAGCTCCTCAGTTCCCGTTGAAAACAGGCAGGCCGGATACTTGATCAGAGTATCCGGCCTGCCTTGAAATTGATATTCAGACCCTATTTTTTACCGTAATTTGGGTCTATTTTCCGGTCGACGAAGTATGTCACGATGATTGTCGCGATGCAGCAAATCATCACCATCCAGAAGAAGTTGACATATCCGATAGCTTCCTGTATGTAGCCTGCGAACATTCCCGGGATCATCATGCTCAGTGCCATGAAACCGGTACAGATGGCGTAGTGCGAGGTTTTGAATTCACCGTCCGAGAAGTACATCATGTAGAGCATGTAGGCGGTGAAACCGAAGCCGTAGCCGAACTGTTCGATAGCGATGGCGATCGAGATGTATACGAGGTTCGAGGGCTGGAATATCGAGAGGTAGACGAACGTCAGACATGGCAGGGTCATGCATGCGGCCATTACCCAGAGCGACTTTTTGAGACCGACCTTCGATGCGTAGAGTCCGCCGAGGATGCCGCCCAGTGTCAGGAACAGCACTCCGACCGTACCGTAGACGATACCGGTATTTGCGGTGCTCAGACCGAGTCCGCCGAGATCCTTTGCAGCGACCAGGAACGGCATGCACATCTTGATGAGGAACGCCTCGGGCAGACGGTAGAGCAGCATGAATACGATAGCGATCCATACGTACGGCTTCTTGAAGTAGGTCACGAACGAACGGGCGAACTCCTTGAAGATAGCGCTTCCGGTTTTGGTTTCGCCTTCGAGGGTTGACTTGTCGGCCTGCGGTTTGGGGATTATGAATGTGTGGTAGAGAGTTACCACGCTGAATATTATGGCCGAGATGAGCAGTGTGAGCGACCATGAACGGGGAATGTTACCGCTTTTGAGTTCGATCATACCGGCAATGGCCACCAATACGCCCTGGCCGAAGATCGAAGCCAAACGGTAGAACGTGCTTCGGATACCGACGAAGGCCGCCTGATTGCTCTGCGAGAGCGCGATCATGTAGAAGCCGTCGGCCGCGATGTCGTGTGTTGCCGAGGCAAAGGCGGTTATCAGGAAGAGTACAAGCGTTACGGTAAACATGCTTATGGGAGTTTGTCCCGAAGCGATCATGTCGGCCGAGGGCCTTGGCAGGGTGAGGAATAGGAGTATCAAGGCTGCTGACATGACCATCTGCATGGTTACGGTCCACCATCTTTTGGTTTTGATGATGTCCACGAAGGGGCTCCAGAAGGGTTTGATGAACCACGGCAGGTAGAGCAGACTGGTGAACATCGCCATTTCGCCGTTCGGAACGCCCATCTTGGTGAACATGATTACCGAGATGTTGTTTACGATGAAATAGGGGATACCTTGGGCAAAATAGAGGGTCGGGACCCATGCCCAGGGAGATATTGTTTTCTTTGAACCCATACTGTATTGTTTTGAAAAGTTTGTTCAGTTGATCAATAGCGTTTTTCGATCACCGTCTTCGGGAAGTAGTGTTCGAGAATCTGGCGGTACGAGTAGCCCTTCGAACCCATTACGGCAGCACCGATCTGGCAGAGGCCGACGCCGTGTCCCCAGCCTGCGCCGCGCAGGATGAATCCGCCGTCATCGCGGCGGTCGACAACGAATGCCGACGAGTAGAGGTGAGACTTCGAGAAGGCCTTGCGGATTATGAGCTCCTTGCCGATGGTCATTGTACGTTTGGTGCCGACCACCTTGAGGCGGATCAGACGGCCCGAAACGCCGCGCTCGACGGGCTGCAGGTCGGTGACCGTACCAAAATCTATGCCCAGGCGTTCGCGGATCAGATCCGACAGCTGCTGCTGCGAGAACTCCTCGCGCCAGCGGAAGAAGTTGTGGGTCTCCTGGTCGTACGAGTTGAGGACCTCCGAGAGGACCTTCTTGTCGTGGGTGTTGCAGAAGATATCCTCGGGTTCCGACTCGATCCATTTGCGGGCATTCTCCTCGACGGTCAGATCGAGCGATGTGTCATCCTTCGGGGCGTCGTAGACGCGGGTCAGGTAGGGGTGCACGACCGGTTCCCAGACATTCTCGAAACGTTCGGCCACGCCGCCGCAGCACTTCGAGAAGCGGGCGTCGCACGTCTTGCCTTCGTAGGCGATCACTTCGCCGCGTGTCTGGGCAATGGCCTGACGCACAACTTCGGTCGAAGCACGGTTGATGCCCTGATAGCGCTGGCAGTGGTCGTCGGCGCAGACATCGAAGTTGGTGTGGTCCTCGCGGTCGAACCAGCGGATATATTCGTCTTCGGTGCGGGTCTCGGTCTTGTACTCCGTGGCAGCCTTTTCGAGCGATGCCGATTTCTCCTTCTGGGCGATGAGCCAGCTGCGCGAGATGACCGCATGGGCCTTGAGCAGTTCGAGCGACGAGGTGGCGCTCATCTCGGACGAGATGACGCTCAGCAGATAATCTTCGATGTCGAGTATGTTGATAGCCGTGAGTTTGTCGTCCTCCTCGATGAACCGCAGCGCACCCTTGAATGACTGGTTCTCCTTGCGCTCCCAGTGGAAATTGATGCCGATCACCACATCCTGCAGTTCGAACTCCGAGGCTTCGTAATCTACGGGCGTAAACTCGACGGGGAGTTTGACTTCGCGTTTGCCCTTGTCGTTTGCGAGGAAGACATGACCCTCTTCGAGGCTTATGGTATTTGCGCCTTCGAACTTTTCGCCGCCGTATTCGAATGCTCCCTTGAGGTTGAAGCTGATTCGGGGCGAGTACATTATACCTACTGAAAGTTTCATAGTGCGAGATTTTCGATTTTGTGTTTGAGCTCATCGAACTGTTCGTCCGAGAATGTGAGTTGGCCGAACATGTCGGCAATTGTTTCCGGTTCCCGGGCGAGGCGGTCGAAATCCTCCTTGCGGGGCAGGATCAGTACTCCGCCGAAATCCACGGCTCCCGGGCTGAAGACGATCTTCTGGCCGTCCTCGGCGAAGAATTGACGGGGACGGTGTTCGCGACGCGGGAAGAGGGCTACACGCCACATGTCGCCGTCGCGCAGCGCTATGAGGTTGACCATCGGTTCGGGCTCTCGGGCAACGGTCTCTCCGACCGCCTCCATGACCTTCATGATGGCATCGACCAGAGTCTGCCGGCAGGCGCTTTCGAGGATGACGATATGGCGGACATAGTTGTCCAGAGTCTTGATGGTCAGTTTGTCGGTCTTGAGCAGGACCTTGTCGGCGGCCTTCATTTCGGCCTCGACGGGCATGTAGTCGCGGTCGCCGGCCTGGAAATGGAAGTGATCCGGAGCCGAGGCGCCGCACTTCGGGCCGTTGTAGAAGATCGACCATTCGGTCAGCTCTGCAGCCAGATCAAGCATGTCGCCGGCGCGTTCGGCCGTCATCCGCTGGTCGGTATGCGAACGGTCGGGAATGGTCAGGTGGTGCCGGAAAATGGGATACGGATTGATCAGAACCGTATAACGTTTGAAGTCGATTCCCTCCTGCTCGGCGGGTCGGTTTTCGCTGCACAGGAAGCAGCGTCGTTCGGCAATGGTCTTGCTGTCGACCTTGGCGGCCGTCGAGCGGATACGTCCCGGATTGAAGGTTACGGGCATACGGTATTTGCCGAATTTTACTTCGGCGACCTGAACCGAGTTCAGGTCGTCGAAGTTTTTACGGGCCGTAGGCCATTGCTCCAGTTGAGAAGCGATCAGTTCCTTGACTCTCTGTTGAAGCATGGGCATCTATTTGTTGGCTTTGTTGAGTTGCTGGCGGGCGCGGAACTCGATGGTACGTACCCGATCCTTGAATGTATTGTTGTTGTTCTCTTTGTCGATGCTGAGCGTAGCGTCGGAGTTGTCCTCCCAGCGGCGGCAGAGGTAGAGCGGCTCGTAGATACGGCCGATCTGGTAGCGGCGCGAGATTGCCAGTACGACGGCATAGTCCTCACCATAGCTGGTGTTGGGAAGCTTGATGGCCCGCAGCATCGGGGTATAGAATGCGCGCGGAGCTCCGAAACCGTTGATACGCAGACCGTTGTTGCGACCGTTTTCGGGAGTCCACTCGCGGTGGTCGATGATGCCCGGGGGCAGCATCTCGAGATTGAAGTTGACGATCTTGTAGGAACCGATCACGGCGCCGCACTTCTGCTCGTAGAATGCGTCGACAACCTTCTGGAGGGTATTCTCGTCGATGTAGAGGTCGTCGCTGTCGAGCTGTACGGCGAACTTGCCGCAGCGGGGATCCATTATTGCGCGGTTCCAGCAGCCGCCGATACCGAGGTCGTTGCGCTCGGGAACAATGTGTACGATACGCTCATCGGTAGCCGAGAGTTCGTTGAGGATCTTTGTGGTGTCGTCGGTAGAGTGGTTGTCGACCACGATCAGGTTGAACGGGAACGAGGTCTTCTGCATCAGCACCGATTTCACGGCATCGGCAATCGTGCGGGCGCGGTTGCGGACCGGAATGATTACCGAAGCCTCGACGGGGAAGTTGCATTCGTTGAAGTCGATCGGCTGGAATTCGGGTTTGAGGTATGCGCCGGCATCCTTCAGATACTGCGTGCAGGCCTGTTCCATTTCGATCTGTACGGCGCGGTTTGCCGGATTGACATAGTCGAACATCTTTTCGCCCGAAGTGCGGGTATCGAGTTCGATCTCGGTGTAGAGGAATTCGGCCAGACGCATGATCTCACCCTGCAGCGAGAGTTTGAGGCGCAGGTCGTAGAGCGCTGCGAACTGGTATTCGACATCCATCTTCTCGACAGCCTTTCGGAGTTTGTCGCTCTTGATGACCAGCACCGATCCGAAATTGAAATCGTTTCGCAGACTGCCGGCCTGATAGTCGATCACCGGATGCGGGGTGATCTTGCCCTCCTTGCTCTCGTAGTAGTTCGAGTAGAGCATTGCGGCATCGGTATCTTCGCCCACCTCGATGAAGCGGTCCAGCGAATAGTAACCCATCTGCAGGGCAATCGGTTTGGTATAGAGCATCGTGTAAGGCGTTTTGACCTCAGCGGCTATCTTTCGGATCGTTTCGGTCCGGTTCAGGTCGCCGGCTACACATACCTCGGCGACGATGGCACTCTCGGCAAGCTGTTTTTTCGTCTGGGCCAGGTCTTCCTGAGGGCCGTCGGCGATAAAGCAGGTTATAAGTTTTTCCATAATTTGAGTTGTTCTCGATTGTGCCAAGACCCGCCTCTTCGTGAAGCAGGTCTCGGCGGTTAATAATATTTGTTGTTCGTTATTTGTTTTCTGTCAGGAAATTCATTATTTCACCCATAATCCGGGCCCGGTCGCTCGATCCGATGATCGTTTCGAACGGGAAGCCGAGTACTACTATCTTCTGCTCGCCGTCGTAAGCCACTCCGGCCGACATGCTCGTATCCTGATAGCGGTAGATGCGCATTGCGCCGTCGCCGGCCGGTTCGAGGGCATCGGGTGCCTCGACGCGGTAGAGCGGTCCGCCGATTGCGGTTGTGAAGGTGCAGGGGCTGAAGGCGAAGCGGTTGATCGAACCGTCAACAGGCATGACATTACCTGTCTGGCTCGAGTGGTTGTTACGCTGTGTAAAGTGGAGCTTGTCGCGCAGGAACTCGATAGCAACCGTATCGCGTTCGATGACCGGATCGCTGCCGACGTATGCACCGGTCAGCAGCAGAGGGATGTTCAGGTCGCTCATCGTCGAGAGCTGAGCCATCAGCTCGGGGGTATAGACAGCGAACTGGGGTTCTTTACCGTTGAACGAATGGGTTGTACGCTGTTCGCCCATGATGAGGTCGACAGCGGCGTATGGCAGAACATCGAAGTCGGGATTTTCGAATGCTGCGCGGCTGCAGGAGATGAATCCGCGGCCCGAAGCAGCCAAAGCGGCGCCGTGCAGCGAGGTGAAGTCGAAGGAATTGCCCTTGACGATCGAGTTGAATCCTTCCGAACCGCTTGCACCCCAGCCCGGGCAGTCGTCATCGAGCCACGGCGAGGAGCGGTAGAAGTCGTACTGGCGGCCCACGTAATGTGTGTCGTAACCGTCGGCAACACCTTCATCGTCCCACCATGCCAGGCCCGACATGTCGCCCGTATCGAATGTAAGCGGCGCTGAAACTCTTGTGAAACCGTTGACTATCAGAACGGGGCGCTGTCCCTCGAACAGACATGCCGACAACTCTTCGCTGGGCATGCTTTCGCCGCCGTCGTTCACGGCCGTTACTCTGAACGAGTATTGCTGGCCCCATTCGGGAAGTTCGATTTCGATGCTGTTGCCGTTGACCTTGACGCCGTTATCGAAACCGGCATCTCCTTTACGGGTATAGAGTCGGTACGAAGTCGGATTTGCGGTCGGCTCGAGCGGATCGGGCTGGGCGACCCAGCTGAGACGGATGCGGCGGCCTTCGAGCGGCGTGATGCAGAACTCGAGCGGCTGGAGCGGCTGGATTACGCAGTCGCCGCCGTTGAGGAAACGGGCCATGGCCTTGTATATGGCACGGCTGACAGCAAAACGGAATCGCGGATCGAGGCTGTAGCGCATGTCGGCCAGATTCTGGTGCGAGAGCAGTTCGAGCAGCATCGACGGGACGTCGGGTTTCCAAGCTTCGTTGTAGGATGCGTCGCGCAGGTCGCGGACGGTCCAGTCCTCGTTGAACTCCGTACGGATGTCGGAAGCGATCTGTGACTGTACCATGTCGGCCAGCGTACGGTTGATGAACTTCTCATCGCCGTTCGAGAAGCGGCCCATATATTCGTTGTCGCCGTCGTAGGTGCTGTATATCGAGAGCGTACCGATGATCGAAGAGTCTGGCGTGCAGCCTGCATCGGTATGGAATGCGAACGACAGGTCCACCGGGACATTCATCTCATGGAGCAGGTGGTTGACCCAGAGCGAACGCGAACGGTAGTCGTCATTGTAGTCGTTCTTGAAAGCGGTGGGGGAGTATACGCTGTCGGGCATGCCGGCGGTCTGGAGGTAGTATCTCGAACCCTCGGCATAGGCGAGCGAACCGCTGAGCATTTTGTCGGCACCGCGGGCTACGCGGCCCCAGCCGCCGCCGAAACGTACGGCATCGGTCGAGACGAGGCTGCCGGCCGGAGAGTTTTCGGATGCACGGACCGTTACCGAACCGGTTTCGGGATTGTTTCCGGCAGCGAAATCGAATGTGCCCAGGTAGTACCACGTACGGCCGTCGGCACGCTGATCGACCTCGAAGCGTGTCGTACCGCCCGTATGTTTCACTTCATAGAGGGCGCGTCCGGCCTTCTGGCCGTCATTGCCCCACGATACGTAGACGGCATAGCGGCCGCCGTTTTCGAATGTGGGCTGGTATGTTACGTAGTTCTTGTCGTGTTTCTTGTCGGACGAGATCTGCAGGTAGGTTCCCTGACGGAACGGATTCTCGTCGGCATAGAGTATCGGTGCATGGGCGTATCCCTCTCCGATCTCTTCCCATTTGCCCTTGCGGACCAATGCTTTGCGATCCTTTCCGTCGTTGTCTATGACGATCATCTCTTTCTGGACGTCACGTTCGCGGGGGGTGTATACCTCTGCGCCGGCGCTTTCGAGCATCGGGATGAGGTATGTATTAACATATCCGGTTGAGGAGATATCCTCAACGGTCGAGAAGCAGCGGGCACGCTGCCACTCCCAGCGGTTGAGAGTCGGCTCGTAGAACCAGCCGTGGCTGGGCCATACGGCTATAGTCTTTCCGGAGAGTCCTTTTGCCGGAGCTTCGGCGTCGAGACGTTTTACGACCTGGCCGTGTTCACGCACGACGAGATTCTTGGGATTAGGGAGGAAGTCGGCAATCGGACGACCGAATACGGTCAGTTCGAAAGGAGTCAGATCGTAGGCTTCACCCAGCGAGTCACGGATTTCGGATTCGATTTCGGCGATAGTCTCTTCGCGGATGGCATGGCGCTGAATCGAGGGGTTCAGTTCTATTACGAAACCGTCATCGGACATTGTAACGGTGTCGATGCGACAGGTGCTGAGGCTAATGTTGCACAGTCTGTTGAGCAGGCTTGTATCGGCTTGCTGCGCGGAGGCTGATTGCATGACGATAACCATCAACAACAGGAGAAAAGTTTTTTTCATAGTTGTTGGTTTAGGTTCTGGAAAATATTGTTGTATGTTAGTAGTCGAACATTATATGTCATGGTTCGCAAATTTCACTCATTTTATTTTGTTGCCCAATTGCACATGTATCGTCCCTTCGGAGGGCGAGCATCTGCAAGTACGCATCTCAATCACATCTGTTCCCACCAGCGGCTTTCCTTGATTTTGCAGAATGATTCATCCTGCCATACCCTCCATTCGTGGCTGTCGTATTTCGGGTTTACTCGCATCTCTCCGTCGCCAATGTCGAAGTCGAAGGTATATGGAAGCCGGTATTCACCCCAGATGCATTTCTTTATCGCTCCTGTCTGGCAGCTTTCCCATGTGCCTACGTAGTTGCGATTGTTGTATCCGTCGGCTTCTGCTGAGTCGGTGGAGAGACATACGCGCTTGTCGGTTTTGTCTATGTGGCAATACGTGCCGTATATGCCTTGAAAGACTCCGGAGCCCGGTTGCGCTTTGTCTTCGTCGAATCTGTAATTGGCTATGAGGACGCAGTAGCTTGCCGTGTCGGATTCATGAATCTGAGGCCAAATGCGATAGATGTTTTCAATGTTGATCTCTCCTGTAAAATCGCAGATATTGTTCTGGACTTTCGATTTTCCTTTTACTCGGAATGTGAGTGGATCGGTCTGTTCCACCTCCGGGTCGATGAATATCTGGATACGGGAATAGTTCTGTCCGAGTATGCCATTGAATGATGATAGCCCGTTTTGGTCGGGGCTTTCACAACTTAAGAATTCAGAATCGAACAGGGCATTGTCAAACGAATAGTTTTGTTCGAGCAGTTCATGTGTCAGGTCCTCGAAGCGCATGGAGTTGTCCGGCGTCATGTAGAGCCTGTACTGCGCGCTGAAATCAACCGCGGTACTGTCGGCATGCTTGATCAAATCAGGATAATAGAATGGGTCGTATCTTACACTTTGAGCCCAGGCAGTCGACTGATAGCCAAGCAAGGTTGCTATCAGGCTTAACAGGAAGTGTAGATTCTTAATTGCCATAATGCTTATTCCGTTTTTGATCGCACATAATCCTTCCCTGCCAAGGGGGATTCAAATTACCGATAGTATCAGGGTTATTTTTGTATTTGACCATCCAAATATAGGGTTTATTTTTGGAATACTCAACTGTCGGGCGAATTAATTGAGGTTTTTATGGTTTATTCGACAAAAGAGCTTATCTTTGTAATTTCATTGTGAGCTAATTGCTTGTCGAAGAAAGATTTTTAACTGGTAAACATATTTTTTAACACGGGAACAGACTATGTATATTATTGCTGACAGCGGTTCGACCAAAACACAATGGTGTGCGGTCGGCACTGCAGGAGATGCGGTCTCCTACTACACTTCGGGCATCAATGCTGTGATGATGACCCGCGAACAGATCATGTCCGTGCTGACGGACGAATATACCGGCCCGCGAGAGGGTGTGGATGCGGTATATTTCTACGGGGCCGGATGCGGTCCGTCGTTTGCCGATGCTACGGCTGTTTTGGTGTCGGCCGTCTCGGAATTCTTCGGATGTACGACAGTCGAGGCTACGACCGATCTGATGGCTGCGGCGCGTGCATTGTGCGGTAAGGAGCCCGGAATCGCATGTATCCTGGGTACGGGTGCCAATTCGTGCTATTACGACGGCCGTGAAATCGTCAAGAATGTCCGCCCGCTCGGATTCATCCTGGGCGATGAGGGCAGCGGCGCCGTGATGGGAAAGAAACTGTTGGCAAATGTCCTGAAGGGGATCTTCCCGGAGGATCTGTGCAAGATGTTCTATGAGGACTATCCCTACGAGTATGCCGAGTTCATCGCGAACGTATACCGCAAGCCGATGCCTCAGCCGAACCGTTTCATGGCCAGCATGACCCGCTTCCTGTCGAAGCACATCGACCGCGAGGAGTGCTCGAAACTGGTCGAGGATTCGTTTGCCGAGTTCGTCGAGCGCAACGTCCTCCAGTATCCGCAGGCCAAGGAGTGCCCGATAGCCTTTGTCGGCAGCATAGCATACTATTTCAGACCTCAGCTGGAGAAGGTCCTCGCAAAATACGGATTGCGTCTGGGACGTATTTCGCAGGTCCCGATGGAGGGTCTGGTCGAATATCACCAAGCAAACAAGTAGAAAGTTTCAAAATACGAATATCGTTATGTCCGAATTTATCAAAATTACCGAGCAGTCGTCGCTCTACGACAATCTGGAACAGATGAGCGTAACCGAATTGCTCACCCACATGAATGATGAGGATGCCAAGGTGGCCGGCGCTGTCCGCAAATCGATTCCCGTAATGGCCCAGCTGGTCGAGAAGATCGTCGAGCGCATGGAGAAGGGTGGTCGAGTATTCTATATCGGAGCCGGTACGAGCGGCCGTCTGGGTGTGCTGGACGCATCCGAACTGCCTCCCACGTACGGTGTTACGCCCGATCTGGTGATCGGTCTGATTGCCGGCGGCGACCGTGCGCTGCGAAATGCCGTCGAGTCGGCCGAGGATGACCTGAGCAAGGCTTGGAAAGAGTTGCAGGCATTCGAGGTGAACGAACTCGACACCTTGATCGGAATCGCCGCTTCGGGAACGACGCCTTATGTTATCGGCGGTCTGCGCGATGCGCGTGCGAACGGTCTGCTGACCGGTTCGATCACCTGCAACCCGAACTCTCCGGTAGCTGCCGAGGCCGAGTATGCCATGGAGGCTATCGTAGGTCCGGAGTTTGTTACCGGTTCGACGCGCATGAAGTCGGGTACGGCACAGAAGCTGATGCTCAACATGTTGAGCACCTCGATCATGATCCGCCTGGGACGTGTCAAGGGCAACCGCATGGTGAACATGCAGCTGACCAATGCCAAACTGTGGGATCGCGGTACGCGCATGATCATGAATTCGACTGATCTTTCGTACAACGATGCCCATGCTTTGCTTGAGAAGTACGGTTCGGTGAAGAAGGCACTGGCCGCATACAAGGGCGAAGAGTAGTCGCGGTGGAGGAGGGGGCAACCCTGATTGGCAGAGTATGGCCTCCGGAGAGCGTTGTACTCGTCCTCTACACGATAAAACAATATGACAACAGAAGCGCCGTCAAGGTTTCGGAAAATTCCGGCCTTGACGGCGCTTCTGTTTTGTGTTAGTTGTACGGATCTCTTGGAACAGTACCGGCTGACGGATTTTGCGGGAGGTGACAGTTGTTGCGGACGGCCGATACCCGAATTCCGTCAGTGGCAGGTCGTCCGGATTTTAGAGTCCGAATTCGCGCTTGAGCTCCTCGGTGGCGTCGAGTTTCTCCCAGCTGAAGAATTCGATTTCGGTCTCGACCTGCTTGCCGTCACGCCAAACCTTCTCGACACGTTTGAAGGGGCGGTTGCCGAAGTGTCCGTACGAAGCTGTTGCTTCGAAGATAGGGTTCTTCAGCCCGAAACGGCGGACAATTGCTGCCGGGCGCAGGTCGAACATGTGCGAAATACGTTCTGCGATCTCGCCGTCCGAGAGTTTTACCTTCGACGTGCCGTATGTGTCGACATATACGCTCAGGGGCTGGGCTATTCCGATGGCGTAGCTCAACTGTACGAGAACCTCGTCGGCAATGCCGGCAGCGACCATGTTCTTGGCGATGTGCCGGGCGGCATAGGCGGCCGAACGATCGACTTTCGAGGAGTCCTTGCCCGAGAATGCGCCGCCGCCGTGGGCACCGCGGCCTCCGTAGGTATCGACGATGATCTTTCGGCCGGTGAGACCGGTATCTCCGTGCGGGCCACCGATTACGAACTTGCCTGTAGGGTTGACATGCAGGATGTAGTTGTCGTCGATGAGTGCTGCCAGCGGATCGTTGGCACGTTCGAGACGGGCCTTGACGCGCGGGATGAGAATCGTACGGACATCCTCGCGGATCTGTGCCTGCATGGCCTCTTCGGCCTCCTTTTCGGTACGGCCTTCGCCGGCTGTGATGAACTCGTCGTGCTGGGTCGAAACAACGATCGTGTGGACGCGCAGCGGGTGACGGTCGTCATCGTACTCGATTGTAACCTGGCTCTTGGAGTCGGGACGCAGGTAGGTCATCTGTTTCCCTTCGCGGCGGATTACGGCCAGCTCCTTGAGGATCACGTGTGCGAGAATGAGCGTTGCGGGCATCAGTTCGCGGGTTTCGTTGCAGGCGTAACCGAACATTATGCCCTGGTCACCGGCGCCCTGTTCCTCTTCGGTCTGGCGGACGACGCCCTGGTTGATGTCGGACGACTGTTCGTGTATTGCCGAGAGGATACCGCACGATGCGGCGTCGAACTGATAGTCGCTGCGGTTGTATCCGATGCGTTCGATAACGCGACGGGCCACGCCCTGAACGTCGACATACGCTTCGGAGCGCACTTCGCCGGCCACGACGACCAGGCCGGTCGTGCAGAGAGTTTCACAAGCTACTTTTGACTGGGGATCGTGACGCAGGAATTCGTCGAGGATTGCGTCCGAGATCTGATCCGCTACCTTATCGGGGTGTCCTTCAGAGACAGACTCCGATGTAAATAAAAAACCCATTGTTATACAGCTTTTTAAGTTAAACGTATAAAATGGGAAAAATTGGCTGTTGAATAAAAAACGTGCTGTTTTAGCGATTTTTTATTGTGGTTGCAATCAGTCAAATCTTTCCACATTGTAATTTCGGACGGCAAAGATAGTGCTTTTTTGCCGGATTGCAACCGTTTGGCGGAAATTTTAGTTGTTAAATTTTCGGAAACAACCCTGAATGGCTCTCAGGCTGTGATTGGCGGCATGAAGATAATTTATTGACGGCGGCGCGAAACACAACACAACAGATGTGTTATGCGATGGGTACAATATACATCTTCCTTGCCGGCGGGCTGTACACATGGTAACAGCCTGCAGGGACCGATCAGTTTGCAACACATCTACATACAAGCGTTCGCGTAACGGAATTTAATGCTATCCGGATGTTGTCGAGCCGGCCAGTATTCTGGTAAACCGACGCTGCGCAATGGGTTATACGGCCGGTATATTTTGAGCGTCCGGTCGGGTATTCAGCTATTCGCTGACAGGGATCTTGTCTATGCGGCGCTGGTGTCTGCCTCCTTCGAACTCCGCCCCGAGATAGGCTTCGAGAATCGCCGTGGCCTCGTCGTTGGTGACGAACCGCGCCGGCAGTACACAAACGTTGGCATTGTTGTGCTGTTTGGCCAGGGCGGCGATTTCGGGGGTCCAGCACAGGGCGGCCCGAACCGTCTGATGCTTGTTGAGGGTCATGCAGATTCCGTTCCCGCTGCCGCACATCGCTATCCCGAAATCAACTTCACCGGCCTCCATCCCCCTGGCCAGAAGGTGGGCGTAATCGGGATAGTCGCAACTCTCTTCGCTGTTGCAGCCGTAGTCGAAAACTTCGTAACCGCGGGCTCCGAGCCAGCCGATCAGATACTCTTTGAGCTGATAGCCTGCGTGGTCGGAGGCAATACCAATCTTTTTCATGACGTGTGATAAGTTTTGTCCTGGAACAAAGGTAAAAAAAAATCGACATTTTCTTGTGGCGTGCAACGAATTTACCCATTTTTGCGTCGTAACTTTAAAAAAGAAGCCGAATTGACTGTTGACGAGATAATCGAAGGTTGTAAAACTTCGGATAATCTGGCACGCCGTGAGCTGTATGAGCGCTATTCCGGACTCATATACGGTATATTGCGCCGGTACGTCAACGATCGTTCGACGGCCGAAGACCTTCTGCACGACGTCTTTGTGACTATTTTTACGAAGATCGGGGATTTTTCGGGCCGCGGGTCATTCGAGGGCTGGTGCTCGCGTATAGCGGTCAATACAGCCCTGAACTATTTCCGCCGGACGTCGCCTATGCAGGACAGCGTGGCGGTGGAGGATGTGCGGACGCTCACCTCGACCGAAGAGTCGGCCATTTCGCGGATGTCGGCCGAAGAGCTGCTCGATGCCATGTCACAATTGCCTCAGGGCTTCCGTACGGTGCTCAATCTGTATGCCGTCGAGGGTTACAGCCACAAGGAGATTGCCGAGATGCTGGGGATAACTGAGGCTACTTCGCGATCGCAATACTGGCGGGCCCGGAACAGGTTGTTGGAGCTGCTCGGCCGCAACGGGTATGTTGAGAAAAAACAGAAAAAGGATATATAGAAAATGAGTAAGGGTAAAGACATTTTCGACAAACGTCTGAATGAACTCATGCACGATCGGCGGGAACGGCCGTCGGACGAGGTCTGGTCGCGTATCGAACAGACCATGGCCGGGCTGGATGCCGCGGCCGGACGGCCTGCAGAGCGTGAACCGGTGAAGATCGTACAGCACCGCAGGCGGTTGGGTGTGAGACGGATGTGGTATTATGGCGTTGCGGCGGCACTGTTGCTGGGCATATATCTCTTCAATGGGCGACTGGTCTCGCTCGACAGGCAATTCTCCGAACAAGAACTGGTTGGGACGGTATTGTATGATCCGGCAACGGACGGCGTGCCGCAAGACCGCTCATCCGAAACCGTCGTTAAGGATGATGACGCCGTTGTACGGTATGCAGATTCACGCGTCAGAAGCCGGCAGCAAGGATATTCGGCCCTGGCGGACAATTCTGCGCAGACGGGGCGAGAATCGGCGGCAGATGTACTGACGGGGCATGGCAATGCGGTATCGGCTGTGGCTGACGCGACCCGAACCGGTTCTGAAACGCTCGCTGGAGATGATTCCGGCATGGAGTCTGAACGGGGCGATGCCGCTGCCAGGGAAAGGGAAGCAGAGACAAGCCGGCCGGATGCTTCGGCGGCGCTCTCCGCTCAGGGACAGCGCACCTCGTCAGATGCTGAACTCTACCGCCAGCGGGTACGGGAGTTGATGGCCGAGGAGTCGAAACGCACGAAGTCGGGCGGACGGGTTTCGGCATCGCTCTACGCATCGAATCTGGCTGGATTCGGACATGTCAATGCGGGTAATTCTCCGGTTGCCACGGCTGGTTTGAATGCAACCGAGCTGGTAAACAACGATATCGGAACCTATATGGCCTCTTCGGGGACCCAGCGCCGGAATACCGAGACTCGCCTGGACCATCAGGTCCCGATCACGGTAGGCATCACGGCGCAGTATGGGATTACGGATCGTTGGGGCATCGAGACCGGCGTAACATATACATACATGCGTTCGCGTGCCGAGTCGAAAGGGATATTCGATTATGACATCACGCAGGAGCTGCATTATATCGGAGTTCCTCTGGCGGCAAGCTACAAGTTTGTCGACACGCATTGGGTGGAGGTATACGCCAAGATCGGCGGAGCGCTCGAACGGTGTGTCAGTGCACGGCGGGTCTACAAGTACATGAATTCGAACGACGAAAATACGGGCCGTCAGAGCGAAAAGATCGATTATGAGGGTGTACAGTTGTCGACCTTCGCCTCGGTCGGTGCCGAATTGAAGATCGGTGAGTGGGTCGGAATCTATGCCGAACCGGGCCTCGGGTACTACTTCGACAACGACCAGCCGGCCAACTACCGTACCGACAATCCGTTTTCGGTAACCTTGCAGGCCGGGTTGCGATTCCACTTCGGAGAAAAATGAGCGTCCCGTGCAACGAATCGCCATGTTGAGGTGTCTGAATAATTGAAATGAAAGGAGTAAGAGATATTTTGAAGCGTATTGCAGCTGTCGCGGGGGGCGTGTTGCTGGCCTTCGGAATGTGGTCGTGCGAGAGTACGGGCGACGAGTGGAAAGATATGCCCGACAGCTACCGTGTCGATTACGGCGAGGTGGTTATGGTCCGTTCGGCCGGCCGCAACGAATGTCTGATCCGTCGGGATGACAACCTGATTCTCCGTGTACAACGCAATCTGGTCGAGAATGCGGTGGTGGACCATGGCGATCGTGTGCTTGTGAACTACTTCATCATGGGAGACATGACGGCCGATCTGCCCGAACTGGGGGAGATACGTGGCGGATACGATATCCAGCTGAACAATCTGATACGGATTCCGTGTCAGGATGTGGAGTTGCGCAATGAGATTACCGATACCGAGTATGGTTCGATGAGTTTCGATCCGCTGGTGGTGACGCACATCAATGTCGGCAGCCATCATATCGATATGGCTATCGATTACTATCGTTCGGCTTCGGTCGAACATGAGTTCGGACTTTTGTGCGAGAGGAGCGATGAGAACGGTGACCTTACGCTCAGAGTGGTGCATGATGCCGGTATGGATGGCGAGACGGTTGTGGGGAGTCTCGTGAAGGACTACAGAATATCTTTCGATGTTTCGAAATTGCTGACCGACAAGAGTCAGGCTGTACGGATCGTATGGGTTGAGTACGGCAACCGCCCCAAGGAGACTCTTGTGATATTGCCGGCGGCCTGATGAGTTGCGCTGGTGCGGCCTTTTGAGTTGGTTGAGCCGATCTCTGCCGGGACCGCCACCCGACAGTTAAATGAAATGGGAGGGGAGTGAAAGAGCGCGAGAGGGTGTGAAAGATGGAGGGGGAAAGAGAGTAGAGGGAGAAAAGAGAGAGGGAGCGCAGAGGGACCAAATAGGCCCCGTAGACCATAGAAAAGACTAATTAAGAGGCATAATAGCCTTACTGATTATTAATAAAGCCTTCCGGAGGGCAGTATCCGGATTTTGAGAAAGCCACTTCCGTGGAACGATATATAAGGTTTAAGGTGGAAAGAGCCGGTCGTGATGACCGGCTCTTTCGTGTTTTGCGGTTTCTGTACTCTCATGGCCAGAGACCCATCCCTACTTCATGGACGGCACCGAAGCCTTCGGAACAAGTAATGGATAAGACAGCTTGTCACGGAAGCCATTCTCTCCGTTAGCCAATCCACTGTCTCAAGGCCCGGCCGATTGCCTACTGTTGCGGCACTACGGCGTTGAATACAAGATCCTCCGTACCGGTATTTATCAGGCTGTGGGCATGTCCCTTGGGGCAGTAGTGGCATTCGCCGGCATGTACCGGCTCTTGTCCGCCGTCGATGAGTACCGTGCCGCTGCCGCTTACTACGAATATTGTTTCGCTGCTTGTATCGTGCGTATGCAGGCCTATCGAAGCTCCCGGTTCGAGCCGTCCGTGCAGTATCTTGTTGTTCTGGTCGACATACATTTTGGCATTCAGAGCCTTTTCACCGCCGTTGAAGTGTTCCAGAACCTTCTCGGGCATCGTTTCGAAATCGATGATCATATCAATAGCGTTTTTCAGAATTGTTCACTCTGCAAAAATAGTTTTTTTCGGTGAAAGAATGATTCGATCCGGCCAAAATCCCGACGAGCAATTCGAATTCAAATCGGGACGGAGACAATTTGTGGTCGAATTTTTGCAACGCTCTCAGACGGTTCAAAAAACATTACTGTTATGATGCGGAATGCAGCTATCTATATTCTGGCGGTCTTCATATGCCTGGCAAGCGGTTATATGGCCGGTCTGCTTCAGGCGACTGCTCTCGAGGAGTGGTATCCGACGTTGGCAAAATCGTCGCTGACACCGCCCAATCTCATGTTTCCGGTCGCCTGGGGAATACTCTACGTATGTATCGGAGTCTCGCTCGGCGAGACGATACGCTGCGGGAATATCCGGGCCATAGCACCGTGGGTGCTGCAACTGATTGCCAATTTTCTGTGGACGGTATTTTTCTTCTGGCTGCGGAATCCGCTTCTGGCACTGATCGACATCCTGCTTCTCGATGTATTGGTGATATGGTACATTGTCGCCGCATCGCGCGGAACTCGATTGTCAATGTGGCTATTTGTTCCCTATCTTCTGTGGCTGCTGCTGGCTACATACCTGAATCTGTACGTATGTATGCACAATACGTTCTGAGTAGCAGTCTCATGAAAAACGGAAAGCCCGTCGCATTACGCGACGGGCTTTCCTGTCTGTTACGATCGAGTTTCGATCAATATTTTGCAATTTCGGTAATCCACATACCGTCGTAGCTGTTGGTGCCACTCGCTACGCGGCAACCTCTCATCACGTGGAAGCGACGGGTTCCGGTGGTAGCGGTCCAGTAATCCTTGTAAGTGGAGAACGAGCTGCCCGAGTTGGTCGAGTATGTCAACTCTTCGGTCGTGCCGTCGTTGCGGATAATGTTGGCCTTGTAGTAGATACGGCAGGTACCGTTGCTTACGACCTTACCTGTACGGTTGTCGGCATCGTTACGGTTCGAACCGGTACCGCTCTGGCCCGAACGCTCGGGAGCATAGGCATTGATACGGATCTTTGCCCAGTCGGTGATTTCGCCGAAACCTACGGGCTCACCAACGTTGTACCACTCGAGGTCATACGGATCCTGATACATGTACTGGAGCTTGTAGTCGCACGGAACGCCCGGCTCCTCATACATGAGGTTCAGGAAGCGGATGGTCTGGAATCTCGAAGCGTTGCTCGGATCGTTGGGGTCATCCGAATAGGCTACATCGGCCTTGCCCGTGTCGGGGAAGTAGATACGAGGATCCGAGTTATCAACGATCATAGGCGGCTGGTTGTAGTCATAGATGAACAGGCAATATTTCTTGCCAGCCTCCAGGGTAAAGCTCTGGTCGTATCCGAGTACATACTCGTCGCCGGGCTTGTAGTAGCATTTCATGGTGTGCGTACCGCCCTTTACAGTATAGTAACGGGTAGTGCTGGGAACGGTACCCATACGTGCCCAGAGGATGTAGTCGTCACCCCACATGTCGACATCGTCGATAGTCATGCGGTAGAATCGGTTGTTTGCAGCGCCGGTCGAATAGTCACCTTCGGGGACTACGCGGGTCACCTGGAACATAGCCATCGAAGGGTCGACATCGTTGTTGTTGGTGTACTGAATGTCCTTTTTTTCGCAGGAGAGGAGCATTGAGCCGGCTGCCAAAGCAAAGACAAAATATTTGATTTTCATGATATTCTTTAATTTAAAGTTATTCAAAAGATCGTTCACGACACTATTCGAGCGAGTTGTCTACATCGGGATACGATTCGGGATATCCGTTGGGATAGCAGAACCACGGAATCGAGCACTGGTAGTAGGGAGTCAGACCGGAGATCGGGCGCAGCTGGCGCAGAGCGGGCTTGTTCCAAACGTACTCGGAGTTGTAACGCGGGCGAACGCGGAAGCAGGGCGAGCCTTCGAGGTTGTAGGTAGTCGAGTACATCGACTTGAAGCCTTCGAAGCGGGCCGGAGCCAGGTAGAAGCCTTTGTAAACCTTGGTAGGATCCTCGTCGCGTTTCTGGATAAGTTCGGTACGGGTCCAGCCGTTGCCGTTGTAGGGATATTCGCCGGTGTATTCGATATCGTAGAATATCTTACGCTGGTCAACCCAAGTCTCGTGAGCGCCCCACGGGAAGAGGGCAACGAACTTCTGCATCATGATGTGCGAGAGAGTGAGGTCGTTTTCGGTAATGCCAGCCACGAACGGACCTGCGAGGTACTCGGCAGCAGCCTGGTCGAACAGAGCCGACGAGATCTTGTCACCACCGGTAACGTCGAGTGTGCTTTCAGCAGCGGTTCCGGGCTTGAGGTAACGCGAAGTGAAGGTCATGTCATCAGCAATGGCATCTTTCCAGTATCTGAGAGCCTCGCCCTTGTTGCCCATGCGGAAGTAAGCCTCGGCGATGCAGAACTTGATCTCGGCCGAAGTCATCAGCACGACCGGAGCATCGTTGTGATAGAGCCAGCGGCCGTCACCGTCGTAAACGGTCGAGCTGCCTGCTTCACGTCCGTAGAGCGACGGAGCGCTGTAACCGTCAGCCGACGGGCTGGAGGTGCCGGTGAAGCTGCCGCCGTAATACTTGTAACGTTTGATGCTGTCGAGGTTGTTGATATTCTGGTAGAGCTGATCGCTTGCGGTACCGAGTTTTGCAACCACACGGGGATCGTAGTGACCGGTCTCCATTACGTTGGTATCGCATATGATCTGGGTAGCCGAGAGCTTGTACTTGTAACGAGCATCGGCATCCTGCCAGTTGTCGTTGAGGATACGGTTTCCGTTCTCGTCGTATTCGGGTACGGTACCGGTGAATACCTTGACAGCGTAGTCGCTCTGGAAATAGGAGCGTCCGAGGTTGCCGCGGTAAGTTCCGAAGAAGTTGTTGTAGGTCGAGCTCGGAGCATCCGAACCGCCGCCGAGCAGGCTTACGCAAGCGTCGTCATCGGGAGTCTGGAATGCCTTGTCGGCATAGCTTACCAGTTCGGGACCGTAGGTCGAAAGGAATTCGGTCTTGTTGGTGAGCGACGAGAGCTGACGGATCAGCACCGAGTATGCGAACTTGATCCACTTCGACTTGTCACCGTGATAGATCCAGTCGTTGTTTTCGAGGATCGAACCGTAGCTGTTCTGGTCTTCCCTTTCGAGGTATTCGATAGCTGTGGTAGCCCAGTCGTGAACCTGTTTGTAGACCACATCCTGATAGTCGTAGTTAAACTCGAGGCGTCCGGGCTGGAAAGCCTCGGTCAGCGGCAGGTCGGCATGGTACTTGGTGAGAACGTCCCACGAGAAAGCCTTCATGGCATAACCCATACCTACCATTGTCCATTTCTCCTCCTCGATAGCCTGGTTGATGAAGTTTTCGAGGTTCATACCCTGATCCCAGTAGACCATACGCCAAACGTTACCGCCCGAGTCTGATCCGGTAGGATAGCGATGGAGTGCGTAGTTCGTATTGGCACCCCACATCTGGCAGAGCGGAGCGGTAGCCAGGATATCGTAGTAGATATCCCAATACATCTGTTGGATACTCGACAGGTAGAGATACGTATCTACGTGGTCCGGCGAGTCAACGTTCTTATTTACGTCCAGCCACTTTTCGCAACTAACGTTGCTGAAGGAGACTGCGGCCAGAAGCATTATGACTGATAATATCTTTTTCATAATAATAATGTTCGTATTTTAAATTTAGACGATGGGCTTAGAAAGTAAGGTTGATACCGAAAGAGTAGGTACGCGGTGCGGGTACGCCCCAAACGTCATAACCTTCACCGCCCGTTCCGCCGGCGGCAGCCGACATCGTGTTACCAGCCACGTCGACACCCTTGTAGTTGGTGATGGTGCACAGGTCGTTGGCAGCCACGAATACCGAAGCTCTCGAGATGAAGCCGCCGGTTACTCGCTTGAGCCACTGCGAAGGCACGGTGTAGCTGAGGCGGATTTCGCTCAGACGCAGATAGTTGACATTCTTCTGAACCCAGTCTTCATCGTATCCGGTATAACCGGTTGTCGAACCGTAGGCAGTAGGATCGATAGCGATGGTGTTGTAGGTCGGGTTTGCGGTATTCTCCAGGCCGTCCTTAAGCACGCCCGAGAAGATAACCGGACCGCTTTCACGCCAGCGTACCGACTCCCACGACAGACCCGAGCTGAACAGCGAACGCATGGTACCGTTCACGATGGTCGAACCGATTTTTCCGGTCATGAGGGCCGACAGACGGAAGTTCTTGTACGTAAGATATGTCGAGATACCGTAGGTAAGATCCGGGTTACGGTCGCCGATGACCGACCAGGTGCTTTCCGTAAGCGGAGTACCGCTCGTGGGGCTGATCAGGATATCACCCTTGTCGTTACGCTGGAATGCCAGACCGGTAAGAGTGGTTACAGGATGGCCCTTCATGATACCGTTACGGATGTTACCCGAGTTCCAGGTATATGCATTGTAGTACTCGGTCAGGTTCTCCGGCAGGTCGGTAACCAGCGAGTTGGTGTGCGAGAGGTTCAGACCCAGGTTCCAGCGGAAGTCGTTCTTGCTGATGATGTCGCCGTCGATGTGAGCTTCCCAGCCCCAGGTGTCGAACGAGCCGACGTTCATGTTGTTGAGCACGAAACCGGTAGCGTAGGACATACGGAAACCGTTTACGATCTGGTCGGTGCAACTTGTCCAGAAATAGGTGAAGTCCATGTTGATACGTCTGTTGGCCATGGTAGCCTCGAAACCGACCTCATACGAAGTGTTCATTTCGGGACGCAGGGTGGTGTTGGGGCCGGTGTAGCCGTACTTGTAACCACCACCGGAGGTCGAAGCAGCCTCGAGAGCGGGGTAGATCGACAGCGGGGATGCATCCTTACCTACCTGAGCAAAGGCACCGCGGACCTTCAGATAGTTGAGCACCTTGTTATCCTTGAGGAAGGGAAGTTCGGTGAATACGAACGAACCCTCGACAGCGGGATAGAAGTACGAGTTGTTGTCGGTAGGCAGGGTCGACGACCAGTCGTTACGTGCACGGAGGGTCAGGAAGGCCATGTTGGCATAGCCGAATTCAGCCTGACCGGAAACTGCCTGCAGACGTCTGCGGGTATAGGTCTTCTTGCTGACAATGGTAGTAGCGACGCAGTTGTTGATCGAGTGCATGTCGAGGTACATGTAGTTGCTTCCGTAAGAAGACAAGGTCTGTACCTTGTTCTGCAGCTGGTGGTAACCTACCTGAGCCGAGAAGGTGAACTTGTCGTCGAACCAGGTGTTGTTGTAGCCGGCCAGAACGTCGATGTTGTAGTTCGACAGATTGTGCTTTGCAATGTTGTACGAACCGGAGTTATCGTCATCCTGCGAAGTCAGGTTGTATGTACGATAGTAGGGGTGCTGACCATCCTCGTAGATCGAAGCCGAGTAGTCGATACCGGCCTGAGCGCGGATGAAAGTATTCTTGATAGGAGTGATATTGATCGAGAAGCGGCTCATTACACGGTCGGTTTCGTCGCGCATGAGGTTCTTCTCCATACCGAACAGCGGGTTGGTCATATCATCGTCCATGTAGTAGTTAGGCATACGCATGTGTTTGCCGTCCTCGGCGTAGATGTTGGTCATGTCGTCGAGCGAAGGCCATCTGTAGGCGTAGTAGAGCGGGCCCGAGGTGAATTTACGTACCTTGTCATTGGTCTGACGTACGTACTGGATCGAACCGTCGAGTTTCAACCACTTCTTCACCTGAGCCTGACCGGCCAGAGTAAGGTTGAGTCGCTCCAGACCCGAGGTCTTTACGACACCCTTCGAATTGAGGTAGTTGGCAGCTGCACGCATCGAGACCTTGTCGGTACCTGCCTCTACCGAGAGGTTGTGTTTCTGCGAGAAACCGGTCTGGAATACTGCCGACAGGTTGTCATAGAGTTTGGTACCTTCTGCATACGGAGCACCCCAACGTGAGTTGTAGTAGTAGTTGGTCTGGCCGTAAGCACCGTGGTTGTACTTGTCCTGGATCTCCGGCCAGCCGTAAGCCTTCGACCACGAGAACTGGTTGCTGTAGGAGATGCGGCCCTCACCGCCGGTGTTTGAACCCTTCTTGGTGGTGATGATGATGGCACCGTTCGAAGCGTCCGAACCGTACAGAGCGGCAGCAGCGGCACCCTTCAGCACGGTTACCGACTCGATGTCCTCCGAAGCGAGGTCATTACCACGCGAAGCGTAGTCCATCGTACGGTATGTAATAGCTTCAGCCGTTGCAAAGCTGTTCTGGGGGTTGAACGACGAGTTGTCCATCGGGATACCGTCGACAACGTAGAGAGGCTGGTTGTTACCGGAGATCGAGGTTACGTTACGCAGGATAACGGTTGTCGAAGCACCGGGCATACCTGAGGTCTGCGTTACGGTCATGCCTGACACACGGCCCTGGAGAGCGGTAACGAAGTCCGTACGACCCGATTCGATAATGTCCTGAGCCTTTACGTTCTGCACGGACGAACCGATTGCACGGGCAACACGTTTCATACCGAACTCACCTGTTACCACGACATCCTCGATAGTCTCGGCCGATTCGGCAAGAGTTACCTCCATACCCTGGGCGGCCTGCACCTTCTGGGTTTGATAACCGACGAAGGAGATTTCGAGGGTAGCGCCTTCGGGAACCGTAAGAGAGAATGCGCCGCCGATACCGGTAGCGGTAGCATTGGTATTGGACCCATCCTGGCGCACGGTAGCTCCAACGATCGGGTTACCGGAAGCGTTCTTCACGGTGCCTGAAATCCTGACAGACTTCTGTTCGACCGAAGATTGGTTCGGGCGCTCGGAAGCCATCAAATTCGTTGCGCACACCGCGAGAGCGAATGTGAGTAACAAACCAATAGTCAATTTTCTTTTCATAGAGCAAAATGTTAGTTAGTAATTGAGGTTTACTTTGAATTAGTTTAACGGCTACTATCTGTAATAATCAGTTAGTTCATCTGTTTAGGTTATATGGTAAAACATAAAATTCAAGCCAAGATTAAAGGCAAACTCTCCCTTTAGTGTCAATAATGAGCATGCGATTTCTCTCAACCTTTAAATACAAAGAAAAATCAAATCTGTCAAAAAAACAAATTTCTTTACAAGAAAAATATGTGAAATTTGGGCTTCAAAAATTAAGATTGTCGGTTTAGTTTGCGACTGGTCAATGATTTTTGACATGAAAATTTTTTTGTGAATATGGGCTTTTTGTGGCGTAGAGAGTGAGAAGCTGTAGAGATTTGGTGGATGCCGAAACGAGTTTAGATTCCGTACATGTTGCTGTCTGAGAAGGTGCGGCTGTATATATGCTTGTTAATTAATGTGATATGTGAATATTGTAAGTCGGGTCGGATGCCGGTAAGAGACGCCTTGCAATCGAAAGTGTGATTATGTATCGAGTGTCGGGTTCCGAATTGTTGGGCGACATGTGCCGGAGGGGGGGCGGATGTGCAGGCTGTATATTATTAAAATTTTTAGAAAATCACATGGCGTTTATGTATTATACGTGCACTCATGGGACTACGGTAGGGGTTCGGATGGCATGCGGCCGCAAACGCATGCCCGGAATGGCGCCAGCCGGATGATTATATATATGCGCGGCCGTAATTCGGCCCCTGCTCATGGAGGTGGAAATTTCTGCGGGTGGAAAATGCTTCCGGCAGCACCTTCCTCATGAAGACAATTTCCGCAAGTTGAAACTTCAGTGAGCTCTTGAATGTCCGATACGCCTTTTTTCGTAGATGTTACGGAATTTTTCGCAAAAAATAGCTACCTTTGCACTCCGTATGTGTGCGAATGTATAAAAATATATTATAATAGATTCATTATGAACGTAGTAAGAGAACATCGCGAAGATTTGACTTCGCTTATCCGCGTTACGGTCGGCGAGGCCGATTATGCCCAGGAGGTCGACAAAATCCTGCGGGATTACAAGCGGAAGGCTAACATTCCGGGATTCCGTCGCGGAATGGTCCCCATGAGCATCATAAACCGTATGTACCGAAAGGGCGTGGTGGCCGAACAGGCTTACAAGTGCGCCTCGAACGGCTGTTTCGAATATCTCGACAAGGAGAAGATCGAATATGTCGGGGACGTGCTGCCGAGCGACGAGCAGAAGGAGTTCGATTTCGATAATCAGACCGAATTCGAATTCGTCTTCGAGATCGGCGAGGCTCCCGCAATAAATATCGAACTGTCGGACAAGGATAAGTTGACGTATTATAATATAGAGATCTCGGACAAGATGCATGAGAACTATCGCAGCAACTATCTGCGCCGGTTCGGACGTCTGGTCGATGTCGAGAGCGTGGAGCGCGACGAGGCTCTGTCGGCAACGCTCGACAACGGCGAAATGCGTGTCGAGGATGCATATGTGGGTCTGATCTCGCTGGGTGACGATGAGCGCAAGCCGTTCGTCGGCAAGAAGGTCGGCGACAAGATGCAGATCAACGTCAATGAGCTGTTCAAGAACGAGGCGCAGCGTGCCGCCGTGCTGGGCGTGAAGAAGGAGGAACTGGCCTCGATCAAGCCCGAATTCGAACTGGAGATAAAGAAGATCCGCCGTTTTGCCGACCCCGAACTGAACGAGGAGTTCTTCAAGATGGCCTTCCCCGACGGAAAGGTCACCGACGAGAAGGGGCTCGACGAATATATCGATGCACAGATCGGTGCCGAACTCAAGCGTGAGAGCGAATACCTGTTCGTGGCGCAGATGCGCAACATGCTCCTGAAGAAGGCCGACCTGAAACTGCCCGAGGCATTCCTCAAGCATTGGCTCTATGTGATCAACGAGGGCAAATATACCGAGGCGCAGATCGAACAGGATTTCGAGAACTTCATGAAGATGTACCGCTGGAGCCTGATCCAGAAGCACTATGCCAAGGAGTTGAACCTGACGGTTTCGGAAGAGGAGGCGCTCGAGGAGGCCAAGGCTCTGGCAGCGATGCAGTTTGCACAGTACGGCATGGCTTCGGCTCCGGATGACATGCTGACCAACTATGGGCGGTCGATCCTGGGCAACAAGCAGGAGGCCGGCAAGATCTACGACAAGCTCTTCGAGACGAAGGTTGTCGATGCGCTGCGTTCGCAGATCAAGGTGACCGAGAAGAGCGTGTCGGCCGAGGAGTTCGGCAAGATCGCCGAGGCGACAAACGCACAGTAAGGCAACGTGATAGGTCGGCAGACCGGTATGCATGCCGCTGCCGCTGTCGAAATATTGTTTCGAACGACTCCGTAAGGATTGATTTTTGCAAAGGAATCGGTACTTATGGAGTCTTTTTAAATAAACAGAACGAATCCGGAATATGAAAAACGAATTTGAAAAGTACGCTACCGGCCATTTGGGCATCAGCAGCCTCAAGCTGCACCGTTATGATTCGGTTGTCCGCGATTACGTCTCGCCGACGATCATCGAGGAGCGTCAGTTGAATGTGGCTACGATGGATGTTTTTTCGCGGTTGATGATGGACCGGATCATATTTCTCGGGGCGCCGATCTACGACGATGCCGCAAACATCATCCAGGCGCAGCTGTTGTTCCTCGAGTCGGTCGATCCGGACAAGGACATACAGATATATATAAACTCGCCGGGCGGATCGGTTTCGGCCGGTCTGGGCATCTACGATACGATGCAGCTGATCGGGCCCGACGTGGCGACCATCTGTACGGGCCTTGCGGCGAGCATGGGGGCCGTATTGCTGGCGGCGGGGGCTGCCGG
>URTU01000011.1 GCA_900550925.1 uncultured Alistipes sp.
AACTTCTACGCATCGTTCGCCGTCGCACAGAAGGAGCCTACGCGCAGCGACTTCACCGACCGTTATATGTTCTCCGGCGACAACTCCTATCCTTCGTCCGAGAAACTCTACGACTATGAACTGGGCTACCGGTACGACGCGCCGAAATTCAGCGCGGGCGTGAACCTCTACTACATGAAATACAAGGATCAGCTGGTCGCCACGGGCATGGTCAACGACGGCGACGACGCCCTGAACACGAACGTGGAGGACAGCTACCGCCGGGGCATCGAACTTTCGGCGCAGTGGAAAGCCACGGGCTGGTTCACGCTCAGCGGGCACGCCACGTTCAGCCAGAACAGGATCGAGGATTACGTCGACGCCCTCAAGGACAGCCCCACCTTCGGACAGAACCTGGGCGACATGACCATCTCCTACTCGCCCGACGTAATCGCCGGGGTGCTCTTCGACTTCCACTGCAAGGGCTTCGAGGCCGTATTCCACACGCAGTATGTCGGCGAGCACGTCCTGCTGACGCTCTTCTGCTTCTGGGGCGTCGCCTCGCTCGTGCTGTGGATCTTCCAGCGCCTGCATCTGAACATCATGCGCATCACGATCCTCTCGGGCACCTTTGCCCTGGCCCTCGCCTTTGCGGGCAACGACCTGGTGAACTTCATCGGCGTGCCGCTGGCCGGCTACGACGCCTGGCAGATCGCCCGCGAGGCCGGCAGCGAATCGATCATGATGGGCGACCTGGCCAACCCGGCCCGGGCCAACTTCCCGATCCTGCTCGCCTCGGGCATCATCATGGTGCTGACGCTCATCTTCTCGAAAAAGTCGAAACACGTCGCCGAGACCGAACTCTCGCTCGCCTCGCAGCACGAGGAGGAGGAGCGCTTCGGCTCGACCTTCCTCTCGCGCAGCCTCGTGCGCGCCACGCTGATGCTCAACAACCTCTGGACGGGGCTGATCCCCGCGCGCGTGCAGCAGGCCATCGACCGGCGCTTCGAGCCGCTGCCGGCCGAGGAGCGCTCGACGGCACAGTACGACATGATCCGTGCCGTGGTGAACCTCACGGCCGCCTCGGTGCTGATCGCCATCGGAACCTCCTACAAACTCCCGCTCTCGACCACCTATGTGGTCTTCATGGTGGCCATGGGTTCGTCGCTGGCCGACCGCTCGTGGGGGCGTGAAAGCGCCGTATATCGCATCACGGGCGTGATGGCCGTCATCTCGGGATGGTTCATCACGGCACTGGGCGGATTCCTCATCGCCCTGGCCACCACGGCCCTGCTGCTCTGGGGCGGATGGATCGCCGTGGCGGCACTCACGGCCCTCTGCGCCTGGCTGCTGATCCGCAGCCACCGCAAGACGCCCGAACTCAAGGAGGCCGAGGCGAAACTCCAGCCGGTCGATACGGCCGAAACCCCCGAGGAGGTGATGCGCGCCTGCATCGGCGAGGTCTGCACCACGATGCAGGAGGTCACGCGGATCTACAACCGTACACTGGTAGCCGTCTTCAAGGAGAACCGCAAGGTGCTCAAGGAGATGGTGCAGGAGTCGAACCGCATCTACAACGAGGCACGCGAACGCAAGTACGGCATCATGCCGACCCTGCGCCGCCTGCAGCGCTGCGACATCGACACCGGACACTTCTACGTGCAGGTGACCGACTACATCTCGGAGGTCACCAAGGCGCTCATCCACATCACCCGCCCGTCGTTCGACCACATCGACAACAACCACGAAGGGCTCTCGAAGGAGCAGATCGTCGATCTGATGCACGTGAACGACGAGGTGGAGGCCATCTTCGACAAGATCAACGACATGCTGGCCTCGAACGACTTCTCGGACCTCGACCTGGTGCTCGAGATGCGCGACCGCCTCTTCGACACGATCGTCGGCGCCATCAAGAACCAGCTGCGCCGCATCAACAGCGACCCGTCGGGCAGCACGCGCGCCAGCGTCCTCTACCTTACGATCCTCAACGAGACGAAGACCATGGTGCTCCAGGCCCGCAACCTGCTCAAGTCGCAGCACTACTTCCTCGAACAGAAAAAGTGACGCCGCACGGCATGCGTCACCGAAACGTAACGGGGCTGTCATTCCGCTGGAACGACAGCCCCGTATCTTTGCAGCGTGGAAACAGAGGAGTGTTCCACGACAGTTGGTTTTAGGTTACATAAGTAGGTTAGTGGGAGATGCCGCGACGTGAGGTCGCCGCATCTTCGTTTTTTCAGACGCCGGCAGCCATGCGGCCCGTTACCGCTCCATGTCGCGCAGGTGGATCTCCAGCGCACGCACCGAGATCCGGATCTCGTGGATCGAGACCCCGAGCGACCCGATCAGCAGCAACAGCGCCGCCCCGAAGACATAGGCCGAAAGGCGATCCAACCCCACATAGATCAGAAACATCGTCACCACGCACAGGAACAGACTCGTGACGCCCAGCAACTGCATCGTGCGCGTGAGGTGCAGGCGGCGGCGCAGGTTGTCGATCTGCGCGCGGGTCACCTTCGAGGGGTGCTGCAGGTGCTGCTCCTTGAGCGTGCGCACGAGCTGCGCATAGGAGAGGAAGCGGTTGGTGTAGGCAAGCAGGATGAGCGACACGGCCGAAAAGAGCAGGGCCGGGGTCGTCAGAGTCAGTTCTTCCATCGTTCACAAAGTTTGATTCGACGGCAAAGATAGCGAAAAAGAGCCAGAGAAACCATCGAGATACATTTTCCGAACCAAAGCGGACGTTCCGACGAAGACCATATCAAAACCGACAGGCAACAGATTCACATAGCTTTACGGACAAAAAACGCCCCCAATGATCTGACAAACACATGCCCGAGCATAAAAGCCGGTCGGATCATTCGTTCTTCCGCATAACCGGCACAACCATCAATCGATATCCAATCCCTCTACGACAAACTGCTGATCCGGTTCTGTAAGGAATGTATCCAGATAGGGCGAGTAACTCCTGACCGACACGCGTCCCCCGCAGGCATCCACGTCCAAAATACGCAGATAACCGTTCCCTCCATTTTCCGATCCGATGACACCGTTCTGATAGTTAGCCAGCAGCTGACACACCCGATTCCCGTGAATACCCGTACTTACAAGACATCCGGTACCGTCGTTGAGCACATGTCCGCAAAATACGAAGACAATATTGGCATAACGGCTGACCAGCTTTGACCAGATTGCCTGCCCGTCATTCGCCGAACCACCGCTTTTCCCTTGCCCGATGCCATATTTCCGCGGATTCCATTTGTGATGTTCATCCATACGGGTATCGTCCGAATAGAGATACGCGTGCGTATTGATAATTACCTTGTAACGAGGATGCGCCGCCACAACCTCTCCGGCCCATGCGAGCACTTCGTCCCGCGGTGCAAATTCGAGCGAAAGGACAAGCCATCGAATCGATCCCGTTCGGAAGCGATACCAGACATTGTCCATCTTGCCTGGTTCGAACGCTCCTCCGAAACGGGGATCAGCTGCATATTTCTCATAAGGGAAATAACGATTGAACGGTTCTGAATACCGCGTATCGGCGGGGCTATATTTTCCCAGGTCATGATTTCCGACAGCCAGGACATAAGGGACATGCCCGTCGAGTTCGGCAAACGCCGAAGCAACCCGCTGCCACTGCTTATCGGTATTACGACTGGTCAGATCTCCCTGCTGGAGGACAAAATCGATCTCCCGATCATGGGCTGCAATCCAACGGACCTGAGCCTGCAATATATCGGGATACTTTGCAACATAACTCTGCGTATCGGGCAACAATACGATTCTGCACTGTTTTCGCTGCGCAGCACAGGAAACCGAACAGACGCATAGGAAAAACAACAATGATTTCAATCCGAGACTGGAGAAGCGATTCATATCTTAATAAAATTAAAAGAATTATCGATAATCCTCCAAAGAGGAGACGAACAGCTTTTCGCCACAGTTCGTCATCTGCTCTGTCTTCTGAATAGAGGCTTTCCGACTCAATGATATGCCGGTTTCAGTGAAACAAAGAGCAAAAGCGAATGAACAAAGTCCATCCTTGGACACTACTTGCCATTCCGCGTTGATGGCACGATCTTCGGCTCCTCTACACAATCTGCAATTACACGTAAATCGATATAATATGACGCCGATTCAAACTCTTTTTTTCAAAGAGGATGGACTCTGCCGCGCAATCTGTGCTGCCGTTTCCAATCGACATCGGACGGGACAATCCAATTCGGCAAAGGAATGCTGTCATTCCGCATCAAACGGTCATAATAGTTTCTGTACAACGGATTACTGAATTCATATCTATCGAACTCATCTCCCCTTCCGAACATTCTCGGATCTCCATCTTCGACAAGTTTGTTTTCCATAATGCTTCTCAACGAATCACAAATGGGTGCTGTAAATCTTTTTCGGGCAAGATTGTCAATGCAGTCTGGATCGGAAACGATGTCGTACAGTTCTTCGGCCGGGCGTTTGCCAAACGACAGACGGTAATATCTGTTTTTTCTGCCCAACAGCAAAGTCTTGGTAGGAGATGCATCATAATTCAAATAACCGGTTTCCGAATTACCGGCAGGATCCCTTGACGGCTCATAATTAACAAGATAAAGCCATTTTTCAGTAATTATTCCACGAATAGGATACCCGGCATCCCCCGGTCGTCCTATATCATGACGCTCCTTGCCGATACACATAAACGGTCTCGGATCATCGTCAGTGTTTTTCAACAGGTTCAGCAGGGATTTGCCCTCAAAGGGTTTCATTCCCGACTCTTCCGGCCGAATCCGTGCCGCGTCCAGTATTGTCGGCGCGAAATCGGTAAAACTGACGAACGAATCAATGACGATCCCGGGCTCTATCCTTCCCGGCCACATGATTACAAGCGGCATATGATGCGAATCATAATAACACTGTCCTTTTATTCTTGGAAATGACATTCCGTTGTCCGACGTGACCACTATTATGGTATTGTCCAGTATGCCTTCATCATCCAACATAGCTATCATTCTGGACAGATGACTGTCAAAATATTCTATTTCAAAGGCATAATCGCACATATCTGTCCGAACCGTCGCACAATCAGGATAAATTCCAGGCACCCGATCAACCGACTCACCCGTTCTGTTCTCCGAAATTCCGGATCCGGGAGTATAGGGCCTGTGAGCCTCCCATCCTCCATACCAGAAAAAGAATGGCTCTTCCGCATTTCGTTTCTTCAGGAAAAGCCGGAAGTTTGCAGAATAGTCTATATTGGAGACGGTGGGATACGGAGGGTTGCACTTGATCCGGTTATACCTTTTGCCTATCAGCTCCCTTGGCTTTCCATTCTGCCGGCCGGGATCACCGGGAAACCACCCCTTGCCTGTCATACCTACCTGATAGCCATGTTCAGCCAGGACCTCCGGGAAAGAACGTACATCCTCCGGGAAAAATGCAAAATGATTTGCAGCAGGCCCCAGTTGCCATGAATTCAAACCGGTCAATATGCAGGATCGCGACGGACCGCTTTTGGCATTGGGCGTAAAAGCCCTGGTAAACAGAGCACCGCTGGATGCTACATAGTCGCAGGCCGGAGTATGCACCCATTTCGCACCGTAACATCCCCAATGGCCGAAAGAGACATCATCCACGACACAGAATAAAATATTGGGACGAGTATCTGCGTTGTCTGTTCCGGCATTCTTCGCCGCTCCCATCATCAACGGCCCACAGAAAGCAACTCCCATCAATATATTCCTGTTCACTTCCATCACAAAACAAATTATTTAATCATCCTGACGAATTGTGCCACGCCACGGCATGCTGAATAAACGCAGGGAACCCGTCGGCTCCCTGCGCCTCTCGTTTTTTACTTTTCACCTGCCTCTGGTCGCAAAGCAAAATAGGTTCGCGGACCCGATTCGCTACTGCCCGCACAACAATAAGGCATCAGCACCACACCGGTATCACCGACCGTGAATTGCGGAATTTTTGCTGACTGGTCCATCATAAATTCTGAAAGCAACGCCTTTCGTGCATCCACCGTATCGAGATTCATTTCGACGAACGGTTCGGGATTTTCTTTCATCGAAATACGCTGTGCCAGGGCCAAAGGTCCATAACTGAAGGCAATCCAACGTTTCCCGTCCTCGCCTCTCTGAATATCGGCATGCAGTTGATAGTCGAGCCCGATTCGGATACGGTCCCCCGGATTCCAAATGCGTTTGACCGCAACATAACCCCGCTTGTTGGCAACCGGCTTGACCTTTTCACCATTCACTTCAACATATTTCAACCGGGTATTCAAAGGCACACGGAACTCGATGGCATACTCCTTGTAGATATGCGGTTGTTTTGCAATATTGACGGCAACATGTATCTCTTCTTCAAAGGGATAATTGCCCGAGACAACCAGTTCTCCACCTCCGAATTTGGAATTCACCGATACAACGGAAGGCGTAAGCATATTGATCGACAAGCAATTGTCTATCTCTCCGGCAATATGGTCCGCCATCAGCTCCATGGCACGCGGCGCACTCGAGTTACAACAGTGAATCTTGTTCACATACGGAGGCCGACATTGGTTGGGAGCCGTATAATAGCATCCGTCCACGCCGTTTGTATGCTGATGCCCGAATAGATCGTTGAGTGTACATTTTTCAGCTTCATCCATGTACTTGCGCATACCCGTCAGATCGAAAAGCTGCAGACACAACTGTATCCACGTCACATTGCTGCAATTCTCCACTACGATCCGCTCCGGATCGAAAGCCGTTTCGTAGGCAAAACACTCCTTGTTGCCATTATAGTCAGCAGCGCGGCTCCAGACACCGCCCGTCGTGAGCAGATGCCTGCCCCGCACGCGATTCCATGCCATCTGCACGGCCTTAAGATAACGCTCCTGGCCCGTCACCTGATAAAGGCGGAAATATCCCAGCAAATTCGACAGCAACTGATAGACCTTGCCGTCGCCAGGTTTCACCACATCGGCATCGGGCGACAGCAGTTCGCCCAACAGATGCAGATCGGGATTGGCCTCACTCACAGCCACGATATGTTCTGCAAAATCAAGATATTTTTTCTCGCCGGTCCGTTCGTAGAGCATCACGACAGATTCGAGGAGTGTCGTAGAGGACATGCCCGCACGCGTTCCGTTGCGAGTCAAATCATTACGTCCCGCACCGAAGGTATCGATCAAGAGATCGGCCATTCGTCGGCATGCATTCAACACCCGCTCGTCGGGAAAGAAAGACTCGTAAGTCAGCAATCCGTACAAATTGTACCGGTGCGTCCATACATCCCACATGTATTTCGATCCATCTTCAGGTTTGGCGACAAAAGATGAAGCCTTATCATAGGTTCCCATGTATCCGTCCGGAAGCTGAGTATCGATCAGACGCTTCACCACGCTGTCCAATAATTCCTTAAGCCGCTCGTCTCCCGTATGATGATATGCCAGAGTGGCTGCATGCAACCATTTGCCCACATGCTCTCCTTGCCACGGATGTTTGCCGGGTCTCGATTCAAATCCCTTGAGAAGAAACTCCTCGCCGGCCACATACCACAAACGATTGTTGCGCCACAAGTCCACACGTTCACCAAAAAGGCCGCCATTGTATTGCGTGAACATGGGCCACCAACGATCCGGACATATCTCCGCTTCACGCTTGGCGGCAACACGCGCATCAAAGTTCGGATTATCAGGCATCATGCGGGCTCCGACCGATTCGCGCCAGGCATGCAGCATGCGCTTCAGTTCCTCGGCCTTTTCGGGCATCCGTGCCGCCAGGTCATTCTTCTCTCCGATATCCTTTTTCAGATTGAACAGCTGTACGGTACCGTTCTCATAGTATTCTATCAATTTGTAATCTCCGTAACGAACAGCTCCGCCGGGGCTCTGCAACCCATGATTGCTGTAATGCGGGAAGTGCCAGAAGATCGGGCGATCCCGCATCTTTTTCTTCTGGAGCAGCGGCGAAATATCCACGCCTTCGGCCTTGGTATCGCGGGGAAGCGGTGTTCCGGTAAGACTGAGCAGCGTTGGATAAAAATCAACACTGACAACCGGCTGATCGCATACGCCCGATTTCACCCCCGGAGCCTTCACAATCATCGGCACCCGCAGTCCGCCTTCGTACAGCCAACCCTTGCCACCACGCAACGGCAACATAGAGCTGGAATAGGCTGCATCGAGCTGGTCCTCACGGATCACGCGGTTCGGTCCTCCATAATTGGCAGCCGACATGCCGCCGTTATCGGCAAAAAAGACGATCACCGTATTCTCATAAAGCCCCAGTTCCTTGAGTTTCGCGACAATTCTTCCCATACTCTCATCCATGCTCTCGACCATGGCAGCGAACTGGATATTATCCTGGATCTGCTTGATTTTCACGCGCCGGTGCGGCAATGTCTTGTGCGGAGCATAGGTCGGATCGTCCAGGCAAGCCAGCAATTCCTCGGCAGAAGCCGGGTTCTCGTCATCGGGATTACCCTCCAGAATAAAAGGCGGCAGGTCCGACTTTGGCATGGACAAAAGTTTTTTACGGTATTTTTCCACCAGATCGGGACGGCCCTGAATCGGATCGTGTACGGCGAAATGCGACATAAACAGGAAGAAAGGTTCATCCTGGTTCTGTTCTATGTAGCGGAGCGCCTCGTCCGTCAACCGGTCGGTGAGGTATTCACCCTCTTCACCGTCAAACCCGTTCATTCCGAACGGAGCCATGTACCCGCGGGCTGGCCAGCCTTTCAGATAGCCATGCGGAATGTGCATGTCGAATCCGTGCTCCTCAGGTGTGGAACCCGTCTCTCCCAAATGCCATTTGCCGATCATGGCCGTGTGGTAACCATTCTCACGCAAGGTCTCGGCAATGGTCGAGACATCGGACGGAAGGTCCTGATTCACCTCCACATTGCGCAATTTCTGAAAAGGAAATTCCCGACGACCTGGCAACCAGTCCGTCATGTTGATCGTTGCCGGATAACATCCCGTCATGATACTCGCACGGGCCGGAGAAGAGACGTGACATGTCGTATAGGCATTCGTAAAACGCACCCCATCCCGCCCCAGCGCATCAATATTGGGAGTCTCGTAAAAACGGCTGCCGAATGATGCGATATCGCTCCAGCCGAGATCGTCGACCAGGAAAAAGATCACATTGGGCCGCGAAGAGATGGCTTTCTGTCGGGATGTTGCAGCCTGGTTCGATGGCTCGGCCGCAGAGGTTCCGCCCACAGCAGTAATCATGGCAGCGTTGAGCAGCAACGCCCGATTCATGTTTTTCGGAAATTTCATCGGTTTATCGGTTTTATGTCGGTTCAATATTGTTTTCTTTCCTTACGGCAACTCTCTTGGTTCAACCAGATAATACACATCCGAGCAGGGATCATCGGAGAGTGTGGCGGCAAAGAGCACGATTTGTCGGTCATCAGGCAGCCGCAAGGTCCGGGCCTCGGGCGACAGCGGCAAACAGACTTTATACAAGTAGGTAAAGACATAGGATTCGTTCCTGTCCGACGGATTGTGCCGGTGTGTCCCCACATGGGCCAAACGACCGTTCCGCACATAGGAGGAGCTGTATCCGGCCCATCCCCACTGGCCGAAATACCCCGAATAATAGGGAACATGCACGGGATATTCCCTATCATCAATTCCGATTGTCGTATCACGGTCCTTATCGGATGAGGCCACCAGCAGATACAATTTGTCATAGTCTCCCCCGGGCAGAGAGATCGTCTGTCCGCTGCAGCGGACGGCATTTCCGAAATCGGGCTCTCCGATCCGGAAACGGATACCGTCGGCTTCGACCTGTCGGGTCAGCAACTCTCCCGAATAGGAATTCCACAAGGAATCCATGTTCGAGAGGGCGCAGAACGCATCGGAAGATGACGGCAGCATTGTACGGCAAGGACAGTTGTTTCTGCCGCGGCAGATCAGCCGACACGTTTGGAACGGACAGTCTGACACGGTAACTCTTCGGTGCATATCTCCCGACCGTATCACGGAGCGTATTTCCCGCAAACGATACGGTGCCGATCCGTTCTTCGATACCGTTCACCTCCTCTGCTGAAAGAATCGGAACCGGGAACGACAGGCGTACCGGCTGCGCCGCGCCTTCCGTCTCATAAACCCGTACAATGTATCCGTCGCCGTCCTCGGCTTTCTTCACGGCCTTCACGGCCACACCTTCATCCGCCGAAGAGACGAAGCCGTATAAGCGCCCCAGTTTGCCAGCATGACGCGGAGCGGAAAAAGTCAACAGCCGCTGATTGAGCTGCTCCCCCTTTCGTACGATACCCGCATTCACATAATCACCCGCATGCCCCACGATCGAATAGGTGAAGCGATGATGTCCCATATCGAGGTCCTTCTGGAACGAAAAATCAGCTCCGTCAGCCGTTGGGGTATGAAGCAAAGTCAACCGCAGATTGCCCTCCGACGGTTTGTCCCAACCATATTTGCTATCATTGAGGACAGCAACGCCATAACTGCGGTCCATCGTCTGCATGTCTGCCCACTGCTGGGCACACACCTCATATTGTTCGGGAGTGTTGCACCCGCGTTCGATTGTGCCGATTCCCAGATCGTATCGGGCCTTCGGATTGGCAAAACTCATCGGAAACTGCGCCTTGAGCAACGTACGGGGCGAACGCCAGTCCACCTCCGTACGGATATCGATGCGGTCATCGGCCGCGCCGTCCGTCAGGGAGATATGCTGTACGATCGTAGACGCACCGTAACGGCGCTCCACACGCAATGTAACACGCAACGGCCCATACTCCTCAACGGACACCTCGGCCCGATTACCGACCCGTTCGGGAGTCCGGTCCACAACCTCCTTGAGTATCTCCCATGCCGGCCATCTGTCCGAGCGGTTCTCGGGAAAAGCCACCAGTCCGAAAAAGGATCCGGGCCGGACCAACTCTCGATCGAAACGCTTGTCCATAATCGACACGATATCTCCCCGTTCGTCGAGACGGACCCGGTAAATACGGTTTTCGATCCCCTGTCCGGAAATTTTCAGAGCGCTGCCTGACTCCGGTTCTGCGACGGGACGCACATCGTAAACCGCATACCCCACGGACGGCACATCCGCGGCAAAAATCACCCTCATCCGGCTTTCGTCGGCCGAAAGTACCTGTGCCGGAACCCTCCGGCCATCCGGGCCATACACCTTCACACCCTTATATCCGGGAGAAACCGGCACCGTTGCCTCCACTACGGCCCTTGTTTCATAGGCCGCCGGATTATAGACCACGACCGGGGAACCTTTTGTCCGGGTATCGAGCATCGATACAACCGCTCCAACGGCCGTCTGGGTCATGTCGGCAAACCGGCTTTGGGCAATCAGATAGTCATTCCACGTAAACTCATATGCCCGCGGGATGCTTGTTCCCGTCAGGTCATCGTGGAATTGATGCCAGATGAACCGTCGCCACTCGTCGTTGATGGCCTTCTGCGGATAGTTCAATACCCCCAGATGATCCGCCATGACATTGCTGCGCTCGGCCGCATCGGCCAGCTGTTCGCAGCGCCGGTTAAAGCGTTTCAACTCCGAATGGGCCGTATAGCATCCCGTACCGTGTACATCCATAAGCAACTCGCCGTCGTAAACAGGCAGTTCGGGATGGGCCTCGAATGGCATATAATCCTGAAACAGGCTGTCCGAAGGAGCTACAATCAGTTCTACAGGACCATCACTTTCCACGTAGCGGAACAGATTGCGCACCGTACGCGGCAACGGGGAACCACCCCTATCTCCACGCTTCTCCGACGATCGCGTTCCATAATACCGATAAACTGCTCCGATCCCGCTCTCGCTGGCTCGTCGGATCAACTCTTCACTCCACGTCAGATCACCCGTCGGATTCCAACCGTAACCACCTCCATCGAGTGCAGCCAGCAAACAGGCACCGTCGACGCCACGCCACAGCCCGATCTGAAGGGGGTACTTGCTCTTCCCGTGAAAAGGCCGTGTCCGCCAGGCCAGTTTCTGGGTGGAAAAGCCGATCAGGCCACAATGTACGGCAATCGTCGGCAGCGTATATCCGAATCCAAAACAGTCTGGCAGGAAGATATCGGTCGACTTGCGTCCGAACTCCTTTTTGAAGAACTCCTGCCCCAACAGAATATTCCGGAAAAAGGATTCTGGGGAGGGCACATTCGGATCCGTCGCATCCCACGTACTGCCGGTCAGATGCCAGCGGCCATCGGATACATATTTTTTCAACCGCTTAAACCGGTCGGGATAGTACTCCTTGGCCCAGGCATACTTGACGGCACCTTCAAAATTGAAGATGTAGTCGGGATATGCCTCCAGCAGGCTGAAATTCTGATCCAGCGTATTGAGAAGAAACTCATCGATCGAACGCTGCACATCCCAACGCCACTGCGTATCGAAATGGGCATTTGAAACGAGATAAGCCCGGTATCTTTTCTTCGATGGGGCCTCTTCGCTCCGTTCCTGCGCGAATGCCGTGAAAAGGGAGCATATCCCGGCTATGCATAGTATATTTCGGAGGAATCTGCTCATTTGATTTGTGGTCTGTTATCCTCGAAAACAATGGCCCTATCCCGGAATACGAGCGTATCGCACACTTCGCAATGGTTGCCGTCGGGACGGTCGTAGGCATATTTCAGATAAAGCACATCTCGTTTACGCGGATTGTCGAGTGTACCGCCCCATTCGGCTTCAAATTCTCCGTAACGACCGGTTCCGACCACATCGAAGGGCGTTCCGGACTGGGAGGTTATTGCGATATCATGATCTGTGACAGACAATCGCAGGGCAAGTTCATCGTTGGCAATCTGCCAACCACCCACAACATCGCTCATCGAGGTAGTCGTCAGGCTGACCACTTCGTTCAACTCCAGATCATTGGTCCGATAGACGACCCTATCTATCTCCTCCCCCGCCGGATTCTTCACAACCAAGGTTCCGCGACGCAGCCATTCGCCATGATACGGATTCACGTATTTCACGCCGAACAGCGTATAGTTCTTCGGGGTAACCTCCCAATGGCTCGCATCATGCAAATTGGGATCAGCCACGGCAGGACGGCCCGAAAGAATCGAATCGACCCGATCGGCATCCGTAATGCGCATCGGAATCACATAAACCCCTTTGTGGGCATCGGGGTCATCGAAAAACTCATCGGCAAGCTGCACCGTAATAAGTCCGTTGAGTCGTCCTTTTGGAATTTCAACGCTGCCGTCGGTCGAAAGACTGTAATAGCGGGATGGCAGGGCACGAAGCTGTTCATTATTCTGATTGTACAGATTGTCGGGGACAAGCGATTCATCCACTTCGTAATAGACCGTGCGCGAGATGTCATTGTGGATGTATACGCCACCCAACGCGACCCCGATATTGAACTTGTGGGCCCGATCCAGCGAATTATCGAGCACATCGTTCCCCAATGAGAGGGTCCGTACGGGATATTGGTACGGAAAATAGACCGTCTGATAATCAAAATCCTTGTAATCGAACGGCTTGTTGTAACAGGCACCCAACAACACGGACACCAGTATAAAAGTGAGTATCTTTTTCATATTCCGACAGTATATCAAATCCAACCTTCATTCTGAATCAACCCCTTCACCACATCGTCATTGGGAATGGGTCCATAAATCATGTAGCGTTCAAAGGATCTTTCCTTGACATCCACGGACGTAAGTCCTCCGTCAAATGTTCCGCGCACGGTTGCATTCATGGCATCGTAATCAAGCCAACGGCGCACATCCCAGAAACGGATCTGCTCGAAGCAAAGTTCCAGACGCCGTTCATTGCGGATAAGTTTTCGCATCTCTTCCGGTGTGGAAATGGACGCCAGGTAAGTATCAGGCTGATCGATACCGGCTGTTTCCCGTAACCGGGCCATGACATCCCGAGCCGAATAGGCATGCGAGCCGGAAGCATCGGGACCCCATGCTTCGTTTGCAGCTTCGGCGTAGATCAGGAATGCCTCCGTAAAGCGCATCAACGTATTGAAATGTATCGCAGAGACCACATTTCCCGTCTCGAGGCTTACGGCCTCATTGGCAAATTTCTTCAGATAATACCCCGTGCAGGTGGAATATTCCGTTCGGTTGATTCCGTCGCTGGGATGATCCACCGTATTGATTGTCATTCCCTTGAAAGTCATGCCGTTGTAGATAACGTATTTTGCAAGTCGGGGATCCCGGTTCGCGTAGGGATTTCGCTCGTCATAACCAGAATCTCCGGAATCGATCGGCCAACCGGATTTCATCGGGAATGCATCCACGAAGTTCTGTGACGGGCTCACCCGTCCGCTGCCATTCAGGCTGGGAGGGAATTGTGCTTTCTCGATATTGTTGCTGTTGGTATAATCCTCACGCCAGAGAATGTCGCGATTCCCCTTGTCGAGATAAAACTCCACACGATCAGGCGCAAGATTTTCCAAACCGCCGAAGGCATCAATTACCTCTGCTGCAGCGTCGGCCGCCTTCTCCCACAGAGCCGGGTCTGAGGTCGGATTGAATGCCGGACTGGCCGCCAACAGACGCACGCGGGCTCGCAACATTTTCATGGCAAGACCGGAGATCCGGTTGGTATTCCGCACCCCATACACGGCATCGTAATCCTCCTTGTCCGCCGTTCCGGCGGGAGCATTCTCATAGCGGTCGGGCAACAGCTGCAAAGCCCGTTCGATATCCTTTTCTATTTTGGCCACGCACTCCGCAAAGGGAAGACGGCGCACAGTCGCCTGTTCCTGCTCCGAAGAGACGAACCGGTCCATGTAGGGAATGCCGAGCAGTTCACCCGAAGAGGCCTTACCTGCATGTGCCTGCAAGATGAGCGAGTGATGGTATGCTCTCAAGGCATACGCCTCACCCTTAAGTCTGTTGGGAAAGTGTTCCGCACGCCATTCGGACGAGTAGGACCACGTCACATCATCCACGATCCGTTCGAGAAAATAGTTGATATAGGCGATCTGCGTATAGTTCCGCCACTGCGAGAACGGATCATTCGTCGAGCGCCAGGCTCCCGTGGCTGCCAACATGTATCCGTTTGAAATGTTGTTCGAATGAGCGTCATCCACAGCAACGGCCGTATAGTTGAGCGTCGTAGGCAGATTGTCATAGGCTTTCAGCAGGATACCTTCGGCAAGCACCGGATTGGCGATCACGTCTTCACGGGTAAGCACGTTATCCTTACCGGGCTCGACAAACTCGCCGCAACCCACCGCAGCAAACGCCATAAACGACAGGATGACAATGGAAAAATATATTTTTTTCATAGTAGTAGAGTTTAGAAATTGGCCTTAAAACCCAGAGCAAACCAAGTATAGGCCGGTTCACCACCGACATTGAGCAACAGCTTCTCCTTCTCGGGTGCGAGTGTCAGCAAATTATTTGCACGGAAATAGACATTCGGACTCTTCATACCGATCTTGCGCGCAATGCGGTCACTCAGATGATAGGTCAATTGCACGACGGGGATCTTGAAGAAATCGGTCGCAGCGATCCAGAATGTCGAATTCTTGAAGTTATGCGTATTTCCCGTCGTCGTCAGACGGGGATATGATGCCGTCTCCCGGGTATCGATACCCCGTTCGGGATCATAGGCCCACCGGGCCGATTTCAGATAGGACGGATATTTCATTTCACCGTACACCTGATAATAGGACCCCGTCATGAGTTGAGCTCCTCCGGACTGCGCGCGCATTTGGGCATAGAGTGAAAAATTGCGCCAGCGAACCGTCAAAGCCAGACGATAGTCGCACGTACTGCGCGAATCGCCGATTACCTTTTGGTCCCGATCGTTGATCACGCCGTCACCGTTCAGGTCTCGGTATTTCAGGTCTCCGGCCTGCACCGTTCCGAACGAGGGCTTGGCGATCGTCTTATCCAATGGATCATTGATGCAATCAATCTCTTCCTGTGTATAGAATCCGTCAGCAACATACCCCCACAAGGCGGAAAGGCTCTTGCCGGCCTGCTGATTGTACTCCATGCCGGGCCCGTAATTCAGTTCATCGACCTTCAGGTTTTTGGCCTTGTAATAGACCATCCCGGCATTGACCGACAGCGACCAATCCCGATCAAAGCGCTTGTTATAGGATAATGATATTTCAAAACCCCGACCTTCGGAAATGCCGTAGTTGCGGCTCATGATGAAATCGCTGCCACCGATCACCCCCATGTATTCATTTACGGGCTGAACAATCAGTCCCGTCTTGCGCCGTTGAAAAAAGTTTGTTTCGACATACAGCGAACGTTTGAACAGGGCAATTTCAAAGCCTGCATTCAATTCATACACATTCGCGAAAGTAAGATCGGGATTCCCCAATGTTACAGGCAGAAAGTTGTTGCTGCCCGAACCATCGTTATACGTATGCTTGCTCCCAATCTTGTACGTATCGCGCGAAAGGTTGTAATCCGTAGGATCAGACTTCAGATTCGCGAAGCTCGCTTTGAGTTTCAGAAAATCGATTCCGCTGTTTTTCATGAAATTCTCTTCGGACATGATCCAACCCAATGCATAGCTGCTGGCAATACCCCATCGGTGATCGGCCGGAAGGAACGGCGATGCGATGGCAGAAGCACCGATCTCGGCAATATAGCGATTCCGATACATATAGTTCGCACGCAGGGCATAATCAAGCTGATTCTTAGAATAAATCTGACCCTGAGTCACATAACTGCTCATACGATGTGTGGCTGTGACGTTCACATCGTGTTCTCCGGCAAACACTCGGCTGTAATTGAGCACGTTGTACCAGGCTATCTTCCGGTTCATGTCGACTTTGTCTATAGACTGCGACCCGACGAAATTGTTTTCGCCCTGCTTCGTCAAGTGAATGCGATCCACATCACTGGTTGTACTGATTTCAAACGAAGGCGTATAAACAGCATACTTGTTCGTCTGCGAAATCATGTAGACATTATTGTTGTCGATACCTGCATAGGTACTGAACGTCAAACCGGGTGTTATGGCTTTCAGATCCACATCGAAACCGATATTGACATTGGCAGCGCGATTGGTAAGTTTGTCATAACCTGCAAGTATCTTGTCTCCGTAGATATTGGTCGTATAGACCTGGTCACCGGCAACAAGGTATTTCCCGTAAATAAGGGACTTCTGCTGACGGGCCTCCTCGACCAGCGCCTGATCCTCCGGGGCAACCCGATCGATCGGGATCAGAAATGCGAACTGATTGGGACGGCGCGTGGAAGCCATCTCCCAGAAATTGCCTTTCGACGCATAGTTGCTGTTCAGCACGACAGTCATGTCGACCTTGGCTCGGAGATAATCCGTAATCTTCACGTCCACGTTACCGCGGGCCCGGAACGTGTTGTCATTCTCACCGGCCGCTTCGCCAAGTTTCTGCAACGACTTGTCATAGTCGTATCCCAGCATGAAGTAATACGACGCGATTTTGTTGCCGCCACCCATTTCAATCACCGCCTTGTGAGACTGTTTTACCCGGCGCAGAAAATCACTGTTATAGAAATCCACATCAGGATACTGTACAGGATCGAATCCGATACGCGTATTCTGAATTGTCATCTCATCGTAACGGTCCGTCAAGCCATCGTTGCGGCGGGCCTCATTGTAAAGCGTCATATAATCGGCTGCGCCCATGTAATCGGGATAGCTGATAGGGCGGGCCAGCGAATATTCATACCGGACGTTCAGATAGTTTTTCAACGGCGTTCCGCGCTTGGTACGTATATTGATGACACCCTGCCCGGTTCCACCATAGAGAATCCGCGAAGAGGCATCCTTCAGGACACTGATCGACTCGATCTCGTCGGGGGAAAGATAATCGGCGAATGACAGGCCTTCGTCGCCCTTCATCATGCCGTCGATAACGACCACATTACCCGCATAACGGATATTGGCCGCATCGAAAATGCCCGTCCCGGCAGCCTGAAGATACCCGTGCCAGTCGTCAGCATAATAGGTGTCACGCAACTGATCCACATCAATCTGATCCACCGCACCGACGACATTGCGTCGTTTGAGCGGAGCAAACGGCACATTTACGTCATCGGTTCGGCCCGACTGATAGACACTTGCAACAAGTGTAACCGGAGCGTTGTTGATTTCAGCCGCCGGAAGCACGACCGACTCGTATCCGTCCGCTTCGACAAGCACCATATCCTTCGGTTCGGTCTTCACGGCAAATGTTCCGTCCGGACCGCTTTTGGAAACATTCTTACCCTCATTGGTATAGATGCAGGCTCCGACAATCGGCTGGCCATCCGCCCCGACGACTTTCGACACGAGCGCAATCTGTGCCGGTTGCTGTTTCCGATTCTTCCGCTGGGCCGAAACCGGGGAAAAGAGCCCCGATGCCAGTAGCAGAAAACAGACGATTATGATTTTGATCTTCATATCCTTTCCATTAAATGTTAATTCCAACCCGGATTCTGCGTGAATCCTTCGTACTGCTGCACATCGGTGCGATTGAACGGCATCCAGTAATGTTTCTGATCGAACACACCGTTGCAAACCACCTCTTTTCTGAAATAGGTGTGCTGCTTGTCGAACACCCCTTTGTACCGGATCTTGTACTCGGGCAGATGCGCCACATACCAGCGACGGATATCATACCAGCGATGCCCTTCAAAAGCCAGTTCCACGGACCGTTCATTCCATATCCGTTTGCGGAACGTCTCGCGATCGGTCGTGAATTTCGCAGCCACGTCCGGCAACGACTCCGTACCATAGGTATACAGTTCATAAGGTTTCGTAACATCCTCGTCAATAGGCAGTTTAACACGTCTCCGTATGATGTTCACGGCATCGACTGCACTCATGGGCGCCCATGCGGGAACCGCCGTGGGCGAGGGACACACTTCATTGATTGCCTCGGCATAAATCAAGTACATCTCGGCCAAGCGGATATACGGGATACCAAACTGATAATTGGAGGTTTGCTTGTCGAATTTGTTGGCCTTGTAGGGAATGTATTTCCGGATAAGATAACCGGTCAGCGAGCCCGAGCCGGAATTCATGTCCTTGCCATTGCCGGCACCGGCACCACCAGCCGAATAGAGCTGTACATAGGCGTCTTCGGCCGGCGAAATATTACTTGTTGCGACCCATTTGACACCGTCGACCAGAATCGTCTGTAACAGCCGCGGATCCCGGTTGGCCCACGGATTCATCGGATCGTATTTGCCCTCGCTTTCGGGATCGTCGATCGGAAGTCCCCACTTTGTCTCGTACATATCCACCATGTTCTGCGTGGCAGCAGTTACTTGCCCCTTTCCTTCAAAACGCTGCGAATTGTGGATATTGCCGATACGCACCAACTGGCTGTTGCCGCGGGCCGTAGTCAGTTTGAACCAGATGTACTCTTTGGTATAGACGACTCGCTGTGCATTCGTGTTGTTGATGAAATTATTGGGATAATCTTTCCAATCCACCAGCTTGTATACGCCCTGATCTGCCAATTTGATGACTTCATAAGCTGCCTTTGCGGCCTCCTCGCACAACTCGGGATCATATTCGGCCACCCCTCGCTCCATATAGGTCGTCAACGGACTTGCCGCATAGAGATACGCCCGGGCTTTGAGTGCAAGGGCGGCACCTTTGGTCACACGCCCCAGATAAGCATCCGGAGCGGCCATACCTTGTTCTGTCTCATTCCAGTCAACCGGCAGACAGGCCGCAGCCTCATCCAGGTCCTCGATGATCCGCATGAGGGTCTCCTTGAATGACAAACGCGGGAAACGCATGTTATCGCCCGGCTCAAGAAAACGATCAATATAAGGAACTCCGCCCCAGATGCGAGCGATTTCAAAATGATACCACGCCCTGAAAAAGTGAAGCTGACCCTTGATGAGACGCACCTCTTCATCGGTGGCACCTACCAGCAGATGCAGGTTCTTAAAACCCTGATTGCAGACGCGGATCTGCTCCCAACCGTTCCAGAATCCGGAATTGCCTCCGCTCTTGGATTCGGTAATCATATTCTGCCACGTATTGGTCCATATCCACCAATAGTTCCCCTGCGGAATAGTCTGCGAAGCGATGAAATCCTTCGAACCATAGACATCGTCGCCCATATCAAGACATGCACAGTTCGCCTGGTCGATATAGCGCACGAGTTTTTCCCCGTAAAGGTTGTCGACAAATCCCGTAAAGTTCTGGTAACTACCAAATATCTGTTCTTCGTCCAGATCCGATTTCTGTGTTCGCTCCAGGTAATCCTCGCACGAAACAAGCAGCGGGATGACAAGAAGCAGCGTAATTATCTTTTTCATGATACTTCTTCGTTAAAATTTGACATTCACGCCGAACGTATAACGCTTCAGTTTGGGATACTGCGCCGAATGGCTCTCCTTGGCCCGGGTGGCATTGGCCTCACGGTCATCGCTCATGTGGGAATAGAGCCAGAGATTGTTGCCGGACAGATAGAGCCGGATCGACTGGATGCCGGTCTTCTTGAGTTTCGGCCCGTTGAAGGTGTAACTCAATTCGGCCGTCTGCAGACGCCACAGCGTTCCGTCGGCACGCTGAAGCTGCGAAGCATAAAGCGAACGGTTCGTATTCATGAACGAAATATGACGAATTGTTCCATTATCGTTGTACCCCGGAATCCACATGTTTTCCCATGTATCGCGATCGATGGCCGTCGAATAGGAAGGCGACGGAAACTCCTCATAGGTATTCTGACGGGAAACATCGGTCTGGCCTACCAGCAGTGCCGAAAGCGACAGGTTTTTCCAGCTCACAGCCAGATTCAACGAGAAAGAGTAGAGCGGATAGTGGTTGTAGTCGCAAGGCACATTGTCCGAACCGTCAACCACACCGTCGCCATTGTAATCGAGTAGAGCGTAATTACCAGGGACATAACCGGTCATGTTGTCGACTCCCACGTGGGTGTACATGTCATCCCAACTCTTGAGAATACCGGTACCTGGAATGCCGGTAGGCTGATTGATCGGCTTTCCGGCCTTCTTCTGATAGTCGGGAGCCAATTCGGGATCTTCCCGATACACGACCTCATTCCAGGCATACGACACCGAACCGCCCAACAGATAGGACCAGTCGGCTCCGATATTGCCGCGAAATTTCGTCTCCAGTTCCCAGCCGTGATTCTTGGTTTCACCGATATTGGCCGAAACAGCCTCGGCGCCGAACCAAGGCGGCACGGCACGCTGATCTCCACTAATAAAGATGTTGGTACGACGCCCCCAATAATAATCGAATCCGAAGGTCCACATGCCTTTGAACATCGTAGCCTCCAACGCAAGATCGTTCTTATAGGCCGTTTCCCACTGAGCATCGGGATTTCCGATCACCTTTACCTCGGCACTCGAAAAATTCGGGGCCTGGCCGATCGGATATCCGAAAACGCCTTCATCTTTTTTCCGCGCCCACTGAGTCGAATAAAGCCACTTGGCAATGCCTTCATCGCTGCCGACAATGCCCCACGAATAACGGATTTTCAGAAAATCCACGAATTTCACGTGCTGCTGGAAGAACTTTTCGTTCGATATGACCCAACCGCCGGCAAGCGAAGGAAAGAATCCGAACTTGTTGCCCGGTCCAAACTTCTCCGATCCATTGTAGGCACCGTTGGCCTCGAAAAGATAACGGTTCCTGAACCCATAGGTCACGCGGGCCGCCCACTCCTCACGATAGGAGGCAAAAGCACTGCCCGTAGCATACTGCTGACGCTTGAAAAGCAACAGACCCGTCACATCGTGCCCGTTCCCGAATGTTCGGTTGTAGTTGAGTGAAAGTTGATACAACTGATCCTGGTAAACCTCCTTGTTGGCGGAAGAAGTGCTCACTTTCACCTGATTGGGGTAATAATCGAAACCGTGCGTCGAGCTGTTATAAGTGGCCGGATAGTTCCACGTAACAGCCCCTGTTCTCGGATCGACGTATTTCGTCAGGGCACGGACTCCCGAAATATTCGGCCCGGTCGTGGTATAATAGTTGCGGAAATTTGCAACCGCATTGAGAGACAAACCCTTCACCAGCATACTCAAATCCTGCTTGAGCTTGATCGAAGCATTGGCATCGGTTCGTATCTCCACATTCTGGCCCGAATAGTTGAGAACTTCCACCGTATTTTCCGTATCGGTCTTGGCCTTGTCGTTTCCGAAAACTCCGTCTTCGTAACGGACCGGATATTCGTCGGGAGCCTTACGCCATACGCCCTTCCACAACGTGACCGCATTGGCCCCGACCGTACGTTCCTGACCGACAACCACGTCGATATCGGCACTCACGACCGTCGTCGGAGTCAGCTGGAAATCGAAATTGCTGCGGACATTTATTCGCTGGTAATCGTTCTTGGGAACATATCCCTGTCCCAAATCCCGACCGCGCAGGATATCGCCGTCATAGAGATATGAAAGGAAACCGTAATACTTCACGAATTTGGTTCCTCCACGGATATCCACACCCGCCTTGTGCGACCAGGCAAACTTTTTGAGCGTTTCGCTCTGCCAGTCGACATTGGGATAGCGATAAGGATCTGACCCCGAACGGAACTTTTTCAATTCGTTCATTGTCGTGATATAAGACCACAGTTCAGGTTTGGCTCCGAGGGCATTTTCAATGGCAAAATTCCGTGCCACACGACCTTCGTAAGAGGAGAGCAGCGTCGGGATTTTTGAAATGGTCTTCAACGTGGTATGGGCATAGACATTGAGGCTCATCTTGCCTTCGACGCCCCGTTTCGTGGTAATAAGAATGACTCCGTTGCCGCCGCGCACACCATAGACCGCCGTTGCCGAGGCATCCTTCAGGACAGACATCGACTCGATTTCATTCACGTCGACATCCTCCATGCGGCGCTCGATGCCGTCCACAAGGATCAGCGGCGCCGAACTGGTCCACGACGACATGCCGCGAATGAGTATCTGAGCCTCCTCTTCACCGGGTTTGCCACTCGAAGTCAAAGCGGTCAACCCCGGCACAAGACCATTCAGGGCACTCGACAGCGACGTCATGCCGCCCGTGCTCTGGAGTTGTTCACCCTTGACCTGGGTAATGGCACCTACGACACTCTCTTTTTTCTGCACACCGTAACCGACCACCACGACCTGCTCGACATCGAGCGAATCATCCTCAAGGACCACATCGATGACCTTTTGGGCATGGACGGCGACCGTTTGATCCGACATACCGAGATAGCTGAACCGCAGCGATTCGCCTCTCTTCACCTCAATCGCATAATAGCCGGACAAGTCCGTAGAGACACCACGCGTGGTACCGACAATCACCACCGACGCCCCGATAATCGGAGCTCCGTCCTTATCGGTCACTTTACCCGTCACCTCAAGCACTGCGTCCTGTTGGGCCCTCACCTGACTGGGAAAAGCCAACAGCTGCCACAGAAAGATGACACCTAAAGCTGCTTTCGTAAATTTTACCATGGTTCATTTATTTTAGGTTTGTAGTTTTCGTTCATTCCGCCCATCAGGTATTATGCGATCCAAAGGGGCGTTCGTCGTTGATCGACGGAGCAATGTTCACTTCCTGCCGGTATTTCTGCCGCAACCGTTCAAATTTTTCGACCAGTTCGGGGCGCTTGGGGGCAATATTGCGTTTTTCTCCGGGATCGAGCTCCAGGTCAAAAATCAGAAGTTCGACCCGCGAGGTATCCTGCAGATAAGGCGTCTGCGTATACCAGTCGTCCGGGACTTCAAAGATCGCCTTGTAACGGCCGGTCCGTAATGCAGCCAGCCGACTGCCCCGATAATAGGCAAATTCGTGACGGACTACCGTATCCTTGCCCGACAGCATCGGCATCAGATCAACCCCGTCAAGAGGCCGGTCTTCCGGAATCCGCGCACCGCACAACCGAGCGATCGTAGGAAGCAGATCGAGTTGTGTTCCGATCTCCCGACAGACACTTCCGGCAGGGATCAACTCCGGATATCGGAAGATTCCCGGTACACGGAATCCTCCTTCCCAACCGCTGCCCTTGCCTCCGCGCAAATGCCCGGCACTTCCGCCGTTATTGGGTGTAAACTTGATAGCCGGACCGTTATCACTGGTAAAGATCACCAAAGTATGTTCGTCCAGACCGTTTTCACGCAGGCTTGCCATAACCTGACCCACACTCCAGTCCAGTTCCTCCACGGCATCTCCGTAACGACCCGCCCGGCTCGTGTGTTCGAATTCCGCCGATGCCATGACCGGCAAATGAGGATAGGCATGAGAAATGAAGAGAAAGAATGGTTCGTCACGATGTCGTGAGATATAATCACAGGCCCGTTCGGTATACATCCGCGTCAGATTGGGCCGGTCGGCATGTTCCTGCAACATGGTATCATTCTCCATCAAGGGGAGCGTCCTGTAATTATTCGGAGAATAAAGCCCATAAAAATAATCGAACCCATTGTCTGCAGGCAGATAGGGGTGTGCATGTCCCTGATGCCACTTGCCGATAAGAGCCGTGGCGTAACCAGCCTCCCGCAGAATATCCGCAAGAGTCACCTCCTCTTCGGGAAGTCCTCTCGGTGTATCGGGGAACAGGACGCTTTCCCGATCGCCGTACATGCCCGACCGCACCGGATAACGGGCCGTCAACAAACCGGCACGGGAAGGAGACGACACGGCAGCCGGAGCATAAAACGAGTTCATCTTCACACCTTCGGCGGCCAGACTGTCAATATGCGGAGTCCGGATGGTAGGATGCCCGTAACAACTCAAATCGCCGTAACCCATATCATCCACATAGATCAGAACGACATTGGGCCGCGGATCCGTCCTTTCGGGTAATTCGGCAGCCCGACACGACGCACCCTGCTGTGCTGCACAGAGCAGCAGGCAGGAGGAAACTGGAGTAAATAATCTATTATCCATAACTGGTCGGATTTGAAATATGGTTTTCTGTCAATGATTCAGCCCATGTTTTTTCCGGAGAGCCGGGACGGTAAAGTTTCGGGGGACCACCACGCCTCGCCCTGCGCAGGAGTCGGCCCAAACGACCATACGGTCGATTACCGCCCCGGCCTTTTCCGGAGGGTCACCCGCTGCCCGCATACGGCACAAGGTGAGTTCGTCCCGCAGATACTCGAGTGACAACGACAATCTCCGCAATGCCCTGGAGCAAGGATTATCCCCCCGGTCATCCCGACGGAGACGAATTGCCATACGCCCGATTTCAGCAAGCCACTTATCATATTGCTCCACGCTTTTGAGCCGGGTTCCGGGAATGGCAGCCGCATGACGCGTCACCCGCTCAAAAAGGTCCAGCACACGAATCGCCGTTGCGGCATGACGACCATAACGCACCCGGACAAAGTCATCCAGCAACCGATCGACATCCAGATCGGGGTTGACGGCAAGTCGGGCAAGCACATAGTGATTCACTTCATATGTGGCCCAGTCACCGGGTTCTCCATAAATACTCACACCCGAAGCTCCGTTGGCTGCATACCACCTTACATCGTCGGCAATATAGTGCGGCAGGACGAGCGGAAGACTACGCCATGCATATTTGCGGTAATAGGAGTAGAGATTGACCCTGCCGTCGAACCCTTCACGCCACTGTCTGAAAGCAGTCGCATACAGGCGATTCTTCGGATTTGCCGCATCGTCAATCTGTGCTTCAAAACACTGGTCGATCGGACAAAAGTCGACCATCACGTCCGCAGAGAGGCGATTCGTCGTTGCCGGTTCAAGATAGGCCTGATAGGCAATACATTCCAGACGCAGACGGGGGAACTCCTCGCGCAGAGCATCGGATACGAGGTTGACCATCCGAGCATGTTTCTCCGAATCGGAACCGAGACGACGACAGGTTTCACAGCGGCACCATATCGCACCGTCGGGCGGCCAGAAGGAGAAGATATCGATTTCAGGATGCACCCGCAAATAGCATCTCACGGAGTCGATCAGGTTCTCCACAGCTTCGGGGTTCGACGTGCAGATCACATAGCGTTGTTCTCTCCGCCGTATTCCCTGCTCATCCATACCGAACCACTCGGGATGCGCTTCATACAGTTTTCCATCATCCATCGAGGCATTCAGGAAGTTCTGATAGCCATGCCCTCCGACTTCGAGGAGCAAACCGCGACGAGACATCTCCGGCAAAAGAAAGCTCCGCATTTTATCCCACATCACACGCCCTCCGCCCTGATAATTGATCGGCACAACCAGTGTATTGTATCCTGCCTTGGGCATCCACTCCACCAATTGACGGAGATTCCTTTCATTATGAGAGATTCCCTCTTCCACATAGATCTTGCGGCTGGGCATGGCCGGAATCACAACAACCCGCTCGGGACCTGCATATACTACCCTGTCGACAGCCGGGACCATTTCCGCAGCCCCTGCATAAAAATCGTAATCCGGCGAGAGGTAGCGACATCCCAAACGCTCCAGCAGATCGTAAACGGCACGGAGCACAGCGCGGGGAGAACCGCCGCGCAACAGCAGATCGCGATCGCTGGCAACGATCGAGTAACAGTCGGCCGGAAGCGGCCCGCAGGAACGTCCTGAATCGGTAGCCTTACCCGAAAGATCGGAGGCGGAAAGACATATGCATCCGGAATCCTCCATAACGGGAGCAGTCGACGATACGTTTCCCATTCTCGCAAGGTACTTTTCCAATTCCTGACAAGCATATTGCAGCACCTCATTTTCAGGACAGAGATTCTCAATACGGACTGACATCCGACCATTCTCGGCCAGAACGGTCCGAACGGATCGTTCCGCTGAAACCTCCGGCAGTCCGGGATCAGTCTTCGACACGGCTATCAGAGCCGATACATCCCGAAGGGTATCAAACCAGACGCACCGGCCTTGTGTCGAACGGGCCCCATATCCTACTGGCAGTTCCGTGAGGCTTTTCACCAGCGGTGCTCCATTCTCTCGTTCATTACCGAAGCGTATTTTTCCGTCAAGCGGACAATAGCAGTTTTCATTCATCAAACTTCCTGCATTCGGCCGATTGCGGCAAACCGTCACACCTTCGGCCGTCACGATCAGATTCCGACGCAGACAGTTCCGAGACTCCGGTTGCATAATCCGGAAAACACCCTGTTCATTCCCGTTGCGACGGCGACGGACAATCGTATTGTGCTCGATCAAGGCACCACACCCCTGCCAAAGCAGCAGAAACGACTGATAATCGTCGCTGATATTGTCGTATACATGCAGTCCGCTATAAACAGGCGCCTCAACCACATCCTTGTATGTCACTTCAAGAAAGCCCTGATTTCCCTGAGAGAAGTTATGATGAATTGCGATATCATATTTTGAGACACGGCCATCATCGATCTCTATGGCTCCTCCGTCAGCACCCACAAGGCCCGTGGTTTTCCATACGATCGAGACATCCTCGGCCCGGTAATTGCGAATCGTATTGTAACAGACCTCCTGATGGTCGGCTCCAAGCCAAATGGCAATCGGCCCCCAGGTCCACTCCTTGAGCACCCGGGTACAGTCATGCAGATAATTGCCTGCAATGAGCGCATGCTCCCCGTTACTTTTGATCCCTACACCGCAATCGGTGAATTCACAACTCCGTACCACGCAATGCCGGGCCACAGAGTCTATCAAAACAGCACCCAACTGCCACATCTCGACAAAAGAACCGATCGGGTGCCGTTGCGGTATCTTTGCAAGGGTGTGGGCAAACGCCAGGTGTTCGACATGCAGGTAATCGCCCGCAAGACGGATGCAATTACCGAAACCCGTTGTATCGGAATTTGTAAATACGGGGGCCGGAAGGTTTTTTCGCCCGTAACTTGTAAAACGGATCGGGGCGACAGCCGTACCCGAGACACGAATTTCCAGACAACCGTCGAAACTGCTTCCACGTGCAAACGACACCACATCCCCAGGCTCCAATTCGCAGCAGGCAAGCCTGTCAAGCGTCCGCCAGGCCTGTCCCGGAGAAGTTCCGGCCGCAGCATCGTTTCCGTTTCGGGAATCGACCCAGAAACCGCGGGGTGCGGCCATACCGGTTCCGCTCACCAGGCAACAGAATGCCCAGGCGAGCAGAACCGACAAGGCGGCAAAATGAAGACTGCGTGCACGTATCATCGCATGGAAGGCTCTACGGTGCAATTCCTATTTTTCAGGATTGGAGGCAAGCGTTGGATATGACCCCGCGGAAAAGACCCACACGGACGTATCCCATCCGGCAATGGGTGTTCCCGACGTAAACCAGGCCGCATCCTTTTGTTCACTTTGTCCGGCAATATCTACTGCCTGTTTTTTCGAGCCGCGGCCCAAACCGCCGATCATACCCTTGTCCGCCTCGTAATAACAGTTCTCGACCCCGGACGTATTTGAATTGCCGGAACCTGCAATGGCTGCATAACGGTTGGCGTCGGTCGCAATATGCTGGGTGAACTGTCCCGCATTGTAACAGTTTCTGACGACAAATCCGTCTGTATTGATGTTTCCGACGATGCCACCGGTATTACCCGTAGAACCTTGGGCAACCACCTCGCCCCGATTATAGCAATTTTCCACAACTCCATTGTTCTGACACCAGCCGATCACGCCACCAGTATGACGATAACCGTCTACCCGGCCCAGATTGAAACTCTCCCTAAGCGTTGCATCACCCTGGAAGCTGCCAACCAGACCTCCGACACGCACGACGGTGGTCCCGGTCTTTGAAAGTTCTCCGTAATTGGCGCAACGAACGATATCGATGTTGCCCATCGTCGTACCGACAATACCACCCGAATTGCCCTGATAGGTAATTTTTCCATAATTGCAACAATCCGCAACCAAGGCTCGGTTTTCAGCGGAAGCTCCGTCCGCCTGTCCGGCAATGCCACCCACGTTGTTTACATTTCCGGACCCTTCAGCCGTGATTTCGCCTCGATTTACACAATGTTCAATCGTCGCACATCCTGCAACTACAGAGACAATACCGCCCATATTGCCCGGTCCGGAAGCCGATCCCCGCAACGACACGGCATTTTCGCAACCGTAGATCAGCACATGATCCGCACAACGGGCCACGATACCGGCCACATGGCCGGCCGATCCGGTTGCCGCACCCGAGACCTTCAGATTTCGTATTTCCGCCAAATGCTCCGCATCCACGCCTCCAACATGGCGGAAAAGAGCATGTCCGCAGGTTACACCGTCAACGCTCTCCGCTCCGGACGAAGTGATGGTAAGTCCCGTGATATTGTGTCCATCGCCATCGTATACCCCGGCAAACCGGCAAGAAGCGGAACCGATCCCCACCCAGTTCGCATACTCCGAAAGCGAAATATCCGCCGTTTGGAGGAAATAAAATCCGGCATAATCCGTTCCCTCGTTGACCGAAGTAGCCAACCCCATCAGATGGGCCGGCTTGGCAATCCGAATAGGCCGCTCGGCGGATTCTCCACCGAACGATTCAAAAATCGCATACCAATGCTCCATTTCGGTGCAGACACTCTCTTCGCCAATCGTAAAACGGCCGCCGAGATAAATCGGACTGCCACCTTCCGGAGTCACGCTGACAAGCGTGTATTCTCCGGCCGGCAATGCTTCGTCATAACTGATCGAGGTATCCGAATCGACTACAACAACACTTCCCGAACGGGTCAACTCCTCACCCGAAGCCGACTCAATAAGCAGTGAAGCGTTGCCTGTCGGCAATGTCCCATCCATCCCCTGGATAGTAAGATTATAACGGGCTGGGGCCCGCATCTGCGTAACGGTCAACTCGCCGCACACCGTCGGATCATCCGTATAAACGACACGCAACACAGCAATACGGGACTCCTCTGTAGTGTTCTCGGCAATCGAGAAAAGAGCCACACCGGCCCCCACGTACGGTTCATCCGGATAGATGGCGGAGATCCATCCGGGCTCTCCGGAAATAATCTCCACCTCGGTACGCCACTCGAGATTGGCCGTCACCTCGACGGAGTACTCCGCAATAGCATCCGACGCCAGGCTGACGCTGCCAGCCGGTTCGATCAGAATCGACGGCGCTGCGCCCAGCTGCGTGACAAGAATGGCCGGAGCCGAATACTCCCTTCCGTTCCGAACGGAACGTCCCGTCACGGAGATGGAGGAAGAGCGGGATTCGATCTGTTCGTTTTCGGCAAGCGAAAAAATAATGCGGCCAATACCCGTTCCGCTGCTCTTTTCAAGAGTCAGCCACTGTGTATCGGGTTCGGGAACGGAAGCCGTCCACTCGATATCGGCAGAGGCCTCGACCATGACAATGATGTCTCGCGCCTCCGCATTGTCCCGGTTCACCCGCTCCACCAACACATTGAACCTCGAAGCGGCATCGTCTTCCGCATCGCCACAGCCCATGGGCACCGTGCATACAGCGGCGACAAAAAGCGATAAAATCAGTTTTTTCATAGCAGGTCGGTAGTTTTAAGTTCTTATTCAAAGATCGGCGGTTCGAGATTCGACACTTCAAAATTACCGGTTGCCATCCAGTTGGCTTCCGTCAAACGGGTCCCGTTAATCGACACATTGCCAAAGACGAAGCCATCGAATTTTTCGGTCGGATCATTCCCGATAATGTAGTTGCTGAACCCCAGCTCGGTATTCATCCGGACTTTCCAGTCCCGCATCACAAGTCCGTGAATCGGACAAGGGCTGTACGGATCGGGAGAAATCCGGAAAATAAGAGGTACGGCCGTTTCGGTTACAAGGTCTTCGATAACCCAGTCCCGCAGGTATCCGCTCTTGCCGGACTGGTATTTGTCTCCCACGCAGCTCAACACGCCTCGGTTAACCTCCGCATTGTTCCATTCCGCATGCAGGATATCCACTCTGCGTATGGCCACATTCGCCGCCGTGGCTCCACCCCAACTCATCTGGATACACCCGCCGTTGTTGAGCTGCCACAACACCATGTCACTGAACGTGACATCATCACGATATGCCTTGATATTGTCATCGTTTGCCCACACAAAGCAGTTCGACACCGAGGATCCGGCAAAAGCCGAGATGCCGTCACAGTTATAGGTCCAGGCGCCGATGATCTTCGTCCAACGGACCGTATTGCCCTTTCCGATAAGCCGGACGGAAAAATATTTGTTGTCGGCAAGCGTGATCCCCTCCACGGTAATGTTGTCGCTGCCGTTTATCGCCTCGATCATGTGCGACTCACGATACTTCATCCGCCCCTGGGAGAGGACTCCGCGGCCGAAAATTCGCACCCCCGGGCGACCGTCCATGATGATCGAACCATAGACCCATGCTCCGCCTTCGAGATAGATGTTCCGAATGTGTGCCGGCACCCGATAAACCCCAATATCGTGTACGCCGCTCTTGAAATAAAGTCCCGTGGACGATGTCGGGACCGCAGCTACGTCGGATGCCGTTGCATGATCCAATACGGTATACTCCGCATCGGTCGTCTCGGGAACCTCGTTCTCCATCGGATTGGCGAACAACACCAGTCCGTTCTTATATCCGTTGAAGCCGATCTCCACGGAACATTGTCCCGGTCGTGTCAATGAGAACCGTACCACATCACCGTCGACCGTCGGTTCGACACCGTATCGAGAAGGGAGAACCTTGACTCCGCCGAAAAACGAGACCTTGTTGCGATCGAGCACCTTTACCTCAACATCCACACGGCCATAAAAGGAAAAATTAGCCCAACTGATACTGCGTCCCTTGAAAATCTCGAGTGGATAGGCATCCGTTGGAGTCATATCCATGTACCCGGCCTGATACACCGGACACGAACTCTGAAAGACAGGAACCGTCACGCGGGTATCACCCTGAATGAGGGTTACGGCATAAACCGTCGAACGCGGCACGTCAGGGTAATCGTCCGGATCTGAATAGGTTGCCAGACGCCATTCCGAGGCCGGAATATCAGGATTTTCCGGGCCATCAGGCTTCGGATCGGGAGTCGCTTCGTCCTTCACGCAGGCAACAAGCATCCCCATCAGACAAAACAAAGCAAACAAGTAGAATTTTCTCATAACGAATCATTTTATCTTATCGAATCCACATCACCGATCGGGATCTCCGGGTTTCCCTGACTTCATTCTGAACGAACAGTCATCTATGCGGAGCGTCATGCGCCGATTTTCGGCTCCCCGGAATCCAATCTCCACGACCAGCCATTGTTCCGCTCCGCTCTCCACACCGACCCCCACCCGAGTCCATTCGGGCTTATCACCGAAAGTTGCTGATGCCACCACGCGGCCATCGAGCGTTACCACCCGCAGGGCACCACGGCCGGCGAATCCTTCACCTTCGGTCCGCACAAAGCAACTCATGCGGTAGGTTCGTCCCGGCTCCACCCGGACCGTCTGCCGGACGCCCGAAAACAGACGTGTATTGGCTCGCGGATATCCGCTGCGAAACCATGATCCGAGCACGGCATTACCGAAACCGGTCCGAGCCCGGTTTTCAACCGGTCCTTCGATCCGACCAAACCGTTCAACCGGTAGAATATGGTTGTTTCTCAAATCTGAAAAAAAGCTCCATGCCGGATCATCGTTCTCGAACCCCGGATCCGTAAGCAGTTCCAACTGCGCCATCTCCCGTGCGGAAAACCGACTCTGCGCAAGCGGTCCGGGATTCCTGGAGGAGATGTATTCCGTTTTTCGCAAATCTTCACCACGACCGGGGATTACGATCCATTCCACACCATTCCGGGTCTCGATTCTGCCGCCGAAAAACGGAATCACCCGCCGTGCCACTTCGAGCGTCAGGTCCACCATTCCATCAAATGTTCGGGAAAAATACTTAAACCTGCGTTCCCGATTCAAGGCCCCGAGCAACTCCTCATCGACGACCGCCATACCGCGCGAAGCAAGCAATACACCGGCTGCTATAGAAGCATTGCAGTCCGAATCTTCGGACCCCTGCACGGCAATGCGCATCGTCCGATGAAGATCGCCTTCTCCATAAAGCAACGCCATGACACTCATTGCCGCCATCGACTTTGAGTCAAGGTTAATCCCCTTACGCACGCCGCCATAAGGCCAGGCTATCCAGTTGTTCTCCTCGTTCCACCAGTATTTGTCCATGATAAGTTGCCAGGTCCGCTTCCAGTCATCCGGATAAAGCCGATGCCAGTGCATGACATCGCGCACGGCGCAGGCAACCAGACTACGCTCGGGAATCGCCCGCAGGGCTTCTTCGACAATCCGACGCAAATCTGCTGTAAAAAAAGCCTCGCAATACATGGCACCCACGAAAATTCCGCCATACAATCCGTCTCCGTAACAACGGTCTGTACCGAACGATGCGGCGAAACGAACGGGAGCAGCAGGAAGGCCCGGAGCCACAATTCCTGAAAAGTCAGCTCCGCAGGTATATCCGCAACCGTCCGAAGTCGGTTTATAATGCGGATGCCCCAGATCGGGCGGAGCAATGCTGTCGCGGAAGACAAGCGGATTGCGCCCGCCGTATTCAAATTGCAGGTTCTGCCGTTCGATACACGCCGTACGTGCCGAGACTTCAGGACCGTATTTCCGGAGCAACTCGAGCGAAAGCAACGACAGGTACAAGTCGTCCTGATTGTAACCCTCGTTAACTCTTTTCACGCACCAGGGCTGCATCATCGAATCGGGAACGAGTCGGTGACTGTAACGAAACTCGGTCGTAATGCCCCAGCCTACACCGGCCATCTTTCCCAACCATGCGGCACGGACCTTGTCCGCATATTCAGTCAGGGGAATGCGCCGCTCGCCGGCGATCCCCGACTTCGGCAGGGAAACCGCCAGTATCACGAACGACACGAGAACAAGTGCAAGCCTCTTCATTTTCGACCGTTTTTGATTTGAAATGCTATTCGGCCTTATAGACAATCACATCCTGCAGCACGACATTGGCCCCGGCAATCGGATTGAGCCAGCGGAGGGTTAACGTGTGCTCCCCCTGCGAAAGATCATAGTTCCAATAGATATCGAACTTGCGGACAGCAAAATCTGCCGGCATGTGCACGATTTCACGCTTTCCATCAACCGTCACTTCAATTTCAGCCACATAATCCTGCGGGCAGAGATCCCTTTTGGAATTGACCTTGCCCCGGCAAACTATTGCCGATCCTTCAAATTCATACACGTATCGTTTCCTGAGGTTTTTGCAGTTGACCGTTGTCTTGTCGACCAGCGACAAGCCCTCGAAACTCTGCTCCAGGCGGACCGGTTCCGGCTGCTGCACACGGATGGTGACCTTGTCCTCATCAACCGTCCCGCCATTGCGCTCGATCATCTGCAACGCATGATTGAAACTCATCGCGTAAACCTTGTTGAGCGATATGTCCGTGTGATCGAAATTCATATCCTCGACTTCCCGAATGTTTCCGAGCCATTTTTCCGAAATATTACTGTATCCGAGCATCGTTCCCAACACACCCCCGGCCGTGGCTGGATTGCAGTCGGAGTCCGCACCGCAGCGGGTCGAAATTTCCAACGTACGATCCATGTCTCCATTACCATACAGCAGGCCCATCACCACATAGGCAGAGTTGAGTTTGGCGTCGATATTGAACGGATCGCGAATGCCCTGCGGACAACTGATTTCGTCAGACCACTTCTCCTGGACAAGCCGCCAGGTCTCCTTCCAGTCCTCATTTTCTCCACACCAGGCAATTACATCATGCATGCACCGGTAGTAATTGCTCTCGACGGGAATCACCTTCAGAGCTTCGGTCACAACGGTACGGATATCGTCATAGACAAAAGCCGAAGCATAGAGAGCGGCCACATACACGCCGCCATACCATCCGTCGCCATAACACATGATATGACCCACCTTGTCACAAATCTCCGATGCAGAATTGACCATTCCGGGAGCCATCAGACCGGCAAAGTCGGCTTCAATCTGGAAATCCAGGTCATCGGCGTGGGGATTGTTCTTCCAATGACCGCTTGCAGGAGCGGGAATACCGTTAAGAATGTTGTATCGGGCAGCCTGATTGGCATGCCACAGTTTGTAGCCTGCATATGCGAACGCATTGGCCAACGAATCCACCGGCACATCGAACCCGTAACGATCGAACACGTCGACAAAGGTCAGGTCCATGTAAATATCATCGTAAAGTCCGCCCGAATTTTCAAAATACCACTTGCAATATCCGTCCGGCCATGCGATCTGCACGCTGTCGGGGATCATGCATCCGTTATAACGAAACTCTGTCGGTCCGCCAAAGGTGCATCCGAAAGTTTGGGCAGCCCAACCTCCCTTGATCTTGTCCAAAAGGACTTCACGAGAAAGAGTCCTGGTCGTCGCTTCCGACAAGCCGCAGGCAACGCACAGAATCGTCGCCGCAAACAGAGATATGATCGTTCTTGTTCTCATTCCGATAACAGGTTTTAAATGGTTCAACCTCAATTTCCTCCGGCAGCAATAATGACACCCAGTCCGGCAATGAACAGCGCAAACATGGCCACAAGCAGATAACCCACCGAACGACTGGCACCCTTAAATTCTTTCCAGATGAATACACCCCAGATTGCAGCGACAAGCGGAGCCCCCTGCCCCAGCGCATAAGAGATGGCAGCCCCGGCCTTGCCCGCAGCTATATAGCTGAAAGCTGTACCCAGACACCAGATCGCACCGCCGAGCATACCTACCAGATGGGTGGAAACCGTTCCCTTGAAATATTCTCGATAGGAAACCGGCGTTCCGACGAACGGGCGTTTCATGACATACGTATTGAACACGAAATTGCTCAACAGTACACCCAGCGAAAAAATGAAGATGGCCGAATAGGGCGTAAGCATTCCCGGCGTCGGATTGCTGAAATTGTCAAGGTCCATCGCAGCAGCCACAAAACGGTAGAAAAAGGCCATCAGCACACCTGCCAGCACTGCAAGCAAGATTCCCTTACGGTTGTGGGAGCCCTGTTCTTTTCCGGTATTCATGCGACCGGAAGCAATACCGTTGCAGATAATGGCAGCCACGATCAAGGCCACACCAAGAAAAAGAATGACGGGATCGCCCTTCGGTGCGCCAATATAATTGACAATGACTCCGATCACCAGTGCCAGCCCGACACCCAACGGAAAAGCAACGGCCAACCCGGCCAGTGAAACGGATGCCGACAACAGAATATTCGATGCATTGAAAATTACGCCTCCGAGAATCACGCTGCCGATACCTTTCGGATCAGCCTGCGCAAGATCGTCGAAGAAGGAACGGCCTTCGCTGCCGAAACTGCCCATTGTCAAACCAATCAGCAAGGCAAATAGCACCATGCCGATGACATAGTCCCAGTAAAACAATTCATACCGCCAGGTCTTCCCCGCCAGTTTCTGGGTGTTACCCCACGACCCCCAGCAAAGCATCGTGACAAAACAGAACACGACAGCCAGAGCATAACTGTTAACGACAAACATAATTCAGAAGTTTTAAGGATTATTCATTATTCAGCCGGTACGCAATGCATCAAAGCCTCGACTTCAGCTCGTGTCGGAATCGACGTCTGTGCCCCCATGCGCGTTACGGCAATCGAAGAGGCTGCTGTCGCAAATTCAAGAGCGGCGACCAGACTTTTACCTTCCGACAGGGCAACACACAGAGCCCCGTTGAAGACATCGCCGGCAGCCGTCGTATCCACGGCAGCTACACGCCGGGAAGGGACACGAACACACTGCGTTGCGTTCTTCAACAGAGAACCCATTGTACCCATCGTAATCACGACATTCTCGACTCCGGCACGAAGCAGTATATCAGCCGCCTTTTCGGCATCCGCCCAACCTTTCACGGCAATACCGGTCAACAACTGACTTTCCGTTCGGTTGGGAGTAATCAGGTACAGTCGACGCATCAATTCGGAAGAAAGCGGTGCGGCCGGTGCAGGATTGAGTATGACTTTCGCTCCCTCGGCCGTCGCAACTTCTGCGGCATACTCTACCGTCTCGATTGGCACCTCCAGCTGCATGAGCACATACTTTGCCTTCGCGATACGCTCACGAACCGCATCGATATCCCGTCTGCACAACGCTCCGTTGGCGCCTGATGCAACCACGATGCAGTTTTCGCCCTGACCGTCAACTGTAATCAGGGCCGTACCCGAAGGCACTGTCTCATCAACGAAAACAAAATCGGTGTTCAAGTTGTCCTTCGCATAATTTTCAAGGGCCCTTTCCCCAAACATGTCGCGACCTACGCGCGCAACAAAAGAGGTGCTGCCCCCTAATCGGGCTGCAGCAACAGCCTGATTGGCACCTTTGCCACCGGCAGTCATCATGAAAACACCCCCAAGCACGGTTTCACCCGGTTCAGGAATACGTTGCGTCTTAATGACCAAGTCCGTATTGGAACTGCCTATTACTACGATCTCTTCCATATTATTAAGTAAGTATGATACAATGATTAGACGATCGGATGAGTTTATGCAAACGATTGCGCAAACTCTAAAAAAAAGAGACTGAAAAAGAGGCTTACAATCTAACCGTAGAAACAGATTGCCAATACCTGAATCCGTCAAAAAGCACGAAGTCTGAGAGATCGCAAAGACTGGCAGAATCAATCAAAGACGGTCCCTCAATGCCGAGAGAGCGACTTATGGCTGCAAAAGCGCCTGCTGCGGACAAGACACGATTGTCCGTGGTTGTAATAAAATGAAGTCGGTTCATGTTGTAGGTTGGTAGTCGGTTCCGCCTGCTTTTACGCAAGCGTTTGTGCAAACTTAAAAAAGAAATTTGAGAAGTCAAAACTTTTCGACCAATTTTTTTTGATTTTCAGCCAATTTTACATTTTTATTTTTCGCTAAATTGTCGTATCTTGCCAAAACAGGCAGAATTTATCCATGGCAAACGAAACGCTCATCACCATCTCTCAAAGAACCGGCTTCTCGATATCGACCGTTTCCCGCGTGTTGAGCGGGCAAGCCGAAAAATATCGCATCAGTCCGGCTACGGTCCACCTCATCGAAGAGGAAGCCAAGCGTTGCAATTACATTCCCAACCTGCTGGCAAAAGGCCTGACCACCCGCCGTACGAACATCATCGGATTACTTATCCCGAGTGTCGACAACCCCTACTTTGCAAATATTGCCAGTGTGGTTATCCGTCAAGCAAGATCCCAAGGTTTCACTACAATGATCGTGGACACGATGGAGAATGCAAAAAACGAACAACAGGACGTACTATCTCTTATCTCCCGCAAAGTAGACGGCATCATCATCGTTCCCTGTGACAGAGAACCGGACTTCCTGGAAGGAATCGGGCGCCACAACATTCCAATTGTATTGATTGACAGATATTTCGACACCACCACTCTTCCATATGTCTGCACAGATAATTTTCGTGGCGGCTACGAAGCCACAAAGCATCTTATCGAACACGGGCACAAACGGATCGCCTGCATCCAGGGAGTACCCTATTCGATGCCAAACAAAGAACGCGTAAGGGGATACAGAGAAGCCCTCAGAGAATACGGGCTGGAAGGCTACATACGGGTTTCAGGGGAAGATTTTTCAGTTCAAAACGGATATTTGGAGACGAAACTGCTGCTCAACGAGCCTGCAATTCCTTCGGCTATCTTCACATTGAGCAATACAATTCTGCAGGGTGCAATCAAAGCCATCCGGGAATCCGGACTCCGGATTCCCCAAGACATTTCGATCATCTCCTTCGATAACAACACCTACCTCGACTATCTCGACCCGGCTGTAACTCGTATCAGCCAGCCAACGGACGAAATAGGCACCTTGGCCGTAAAAATTCTGATGGAAAGCATCTCCGGTGAAAAAAGCGGGAACGCCCAAATCCAGATACCGCCCAAATTGATCGTCTGCAATTCTGTTGCACACACAGTTCTGCAAAAACAGGACGACTGAATCGGTCTTCAGGATCAGGAGCAATCGGCAAACACACGATTTGCACGAAATTTGGGTCTTACATACCGGACCAATCAACTACCGAACATGAAAAAACATCTTCTCGTCTGGATGTCGTCCGCGCTCTGCGGCGGCATCGCGCCGGCACTCGCCTGCACCGGGATCGCCCTGACGGCCCGCGACGGCAGCTACGTGCAGTCGCGCACCATCGAATGGGCCAACAGCGCCCTTGAGAGCGAATACGTCATCATTCCGCGCGGACAGCAGCTGCGCGCCCTCGTTCCGGGCGGTCAGGCCGACGGCATGGCCTTCACGGCCCGACACGGCGTCGTGGGGCTCGCCGTCGTGCAGAAGGAGTTCATCGCCGAGGGGATCAACGAGGCGGGGCTCTCGGCCGGGCTCTTCTTCTTCCCGCAGTACGGCGG
>URTU01000012.1 GCA_900550925.1 uncultured Alistipes sp.
CGCCATCGCCGAGGCCCAGAAGGCCGGAGGCATAGCCGCATTCATCGATGCCGAACACGCTTTCGACAGTTTCTACGCCCAGAAACTCGGCGTCGACGTCGACAACCTCCTCATCTCGCAGCCCGACAACGGCGAGCAGGCCCTCGAAATTGCCGATTCGCTGATCCGTTCGAGCGCAATCGACATCATCGTAATCGACTCGGTGGCCGCCCTGACCCCAAAAGCCGAAATCGAAGGCGAAATGGGTGACTCGAAGATGGGACTTCAGGCACGATTAATGTCGCAGGCTCTTCGCAAGTTGACGGCCAGCATATCGAAAACCAAAACCGTCTGCATATTTATCAACCAGCTGCGCGACAAGATCGGCGTAATTTACGGAAACCCCGAAACCACAACCGGTGGCAACGCCCTGAAATTCTACGCCAGCGTCCGCATCGACATCCGCAAGATGAGCGTTATCAAGGATGGCGACGAGCAGCTCGGCACACGCGTACGTGTCAAGATCGTCAAGAACAAGGTGGCGCCTCCGTTCCGCAAGGCCGAGTTCGACATCATGTTCGGCGAAGGCATCTCGAAAACGGGTGAGATCATCGACATGGGCGTCGACCTGGGCATCATCAAGAAGGCCGGATCATGGTTCTCGTACGGCGACCGCAAGCTGAGTCAGGGCCGCGATGCCGTCAAGGAGCTGCTCAACAAGGATACCGCCCTGCGCGACGAACTCGAAGCAAAAGTCCGCGAAGCCCTCAAGGATCAAAACAACAAAGCGTAACCTATGGAATACACGCCGGAAGACGAACAACTGATTCAGGAGAAATTCGACGACCTGATGCGCTCCTGCGAAGCGATCTGCAAGAGCGAGGAGGACAAGAATTTTATCAAGAAGGCCTTCTTCCTTGCCAAGGAGGCCCATAAGGGTGTGCGTCGCCGCTCCGGCGAACCATACATGCTCCATCCGATTGCTGTGGCGAAGATCGTCGTCGAGGAGATCGGACTCGGAGTGAAGTCGGTCGTCGCATCGCTGCTGCACGACGTGGTCGAGGATACCGAATATACCGTCGAGGATATCCGGAACATGTTCGGCCCCAAAATAGCCACGATGGTCGACGGTCTGACCAAAATGTCCGGCGTATTCAATGCCGATACATCGGAACAGGTCGAATATTTCCGAAAGGTTCTGCTGACTCTCTCGGATGATGTCCGCGTAATCCTGATCAAGATTGCCGACCGCCTGCACAACATGCGTACACTCGGGTCGATGCCCGTCAACAAGCAGATCAAGATAACGAGCGAGACGATCTATCTCTTTGCACCGCTCGCTTACCGCCTCGGACTCTATTCCATAAAGACCGAACTCGAGGACCTATGCATGATGTACCGCTTTCCGGAGCAGTACCGCGAGATATCCGAAAAACTCAACAACATCAAGACTAAACTCAACGAGTATATTGACCGCTTCAACGCCCCGATCATCGAGGTGCTCAAGAAAAACGGCATAGATTTCGAAATCTCGGGCCGAATCAAAAGTCCATATTCGATCTGGACCAAGATGCAGCGCAAACAGATCTCGTTCGAGGAGGTTTACGACCTATTTGCGATCAGGATAGTCTTCCAGCCGCTGTCGTTCCCTTCAGAAAAGACCCAGTGCTGGCAGATATACTCCTCGATAACAGACATCTATACACCAAAGCCAGACCGCCTGCGCGACTGGATCAGCATGCCCAAGGCCAACGGTTACGAAGCGTTGCATTCGACCGTGATGGGCCCCGACGGCGTGTGGGTCGAGGTGCAGATCCGTACGCAGCGCATGGAGGATATCGCCGAACGAGGCTTCGCCGCACACTGGAAATACAAACACGCTACGCTCTCGCCAAACGAAGACGAGTTCGACAAGTGGCTCAAGAAGGTGCGAGAAGCCCTCAATTCGCCGACCGAAAATGCCGTCGACTTCCTCGACAACTTCAAGTTGTCGCTATACACGTCTGAAGTTGTGGTGTTTACACCAAAAGGCGAATCTCGCACGATGCCCAACGGCGCTACGGCCCTAGATTTCGCCTACGAGATACATACCAACATCGGAAACAAGGCTATCGGCGCCAAGATAAACCATGAGATCAAACCGATATTCTCGACAATCCACAGCGGCGACCAGATCGAGATCATAACCTCGGACAATACCCACCCCAAACCCGAATGGCTCGAGCATGTCACCACTGCCAAAGCCAAGCAGTCGATCAAAAACTACCTCAAGAAAGACCGTCAGCACAATATCTCCCGCGGCATGAAGCTCTTCGAAGACCGACTCAAGGAGATGGGAATCTCGCCGAGCCGCCGGGTTTTCGTCAAGGTTCTGCCGGCATACGACTGCACGACCAAGGATGAACTGTACAGCAAACTGGGAGCCGGGATCCTCAATCTCGACAACCTCGAGAAGATCCTGCGGCAGAATTCGACCCGCAAGATTCTCAAATTCTGGACACTCTTCCTGAACGACAAGGATCATAAGGATAAGGATGAAGATGCGGAGGAGGATACCGATCTGGATGAAATCAAGACTGACAACTCGGCCAAGAAGAGTTATGTCGTGGGCAACGAGTCCCCGGACGATTCACCGCAGTTTGTCATTGCCGAGTGCTGCAAGCCGATTCCGGGAGACATGGTGGTAGGGTATCGCGATCCGGAGAGCGGAAAGATATACGTTCACAAAAGCACCTGCAGCGAATTTACCCGTCTCGCCTCGCAATTCGGTCAGAACATCGTCAAGGAGGAGATCAAATGGTCACAACACAAGGCCGTTTCATACCTCTCGACAATCGAGCTGCGCGGAATCGACCGTATTGGAATAATATACGAACTCGCCAAACTCATAAAGGATTACTTCCACATAAACATCCGCGAAATTCACATACAGAGCCACGACGGAATCTTCGAAGGCAACATAAGCCTATACATCAAGAGCATCCAGGACCTGAATCAGTTGATGGACAAGATTCGCGCCATCAAGGGCATCGAGGTAGTGAAGCGAAACTTGAATTAACGACATTAAACCATTAACACAATGGATTATTCAATAATTTGGACCGTAGCATGGATGGCCATAATCCTGATTTCGGTGGCAATACGCAGAAACAACCGGATTCGGGAAGCCCATAAAACACCGCCACAGCCGTCCAATACCCCCGACAGCGGACATGAGGAGGCCGGGCAACCTCCGGTCATTCCGCACGACTACGGTGTACCACCTCCGCCGCCATACGGCCAGCCGGCCACAAACCAGCCCACGTACTCGAGGCAGGCAACACGACGCGAAACACAGCAGGGTAGCCGACAGCCGAATCGGTCGAACTATCCCCGATATAGCGGCACGCCTATGGCAACGGCCACGGCATCCGCTGTCCCTGACACCAACAGGCAAAAGCCATCCGCTAATGCCGGAAAGCGTCCAAGGCTCAACGCTCTGACACATGAACAGAACCACTCCGAACGAGAGGATATTCACCAGATAGTGAAAGAGTTCGATCTGGAGAAGGCAGTCATATTTTCCGAGATTCTGAAACCCAAATACGATCAATAACATAAAAAACACGAAAACGTTATGGCAACGATATTTTCAAAAATCATCAAAGGCGAGATTCCGAGCTACAAAGTAGCCGAGAATGATCGATTCTATGCCTTTCTCGACATCAACCCGCTGGCCAAAGGCCATACACTTGTCGTTCCGAAACAGGAGGTCGATTATATCTTCGATCTAGACGACGAGACTCTGTCGCAGATGATTCTGTTTGCGAAGCAGGTAGCCGGACGGATCAAGTCCCGCATAGCCTGCAAAAGGGTAGCGGTTGTAGTACTGGGGCTTGAGGTGCCGCACGCACACATACACCTTATTCCGATTAACGAGGAGAGCGACGTAGACTTCCGCAAGGAGAAGCTGAAACTGACTCCCGAAGAGTTCCGGCAAATCGCACAAACACTGAGCGAATAGTATTTTTATACATCAGACTCTACAATCCTCCGTTACATGAGCCGTAATGGTATCATGTACGGAGGTTTTATATTAGGGCGCGGGCGATTATCAACTGGTAAAGTTTACTCCCAACGGCAATGGTTGTAATTATCGTCATTCAACATTCGACAGACAATAAAAGATCCTTTAATATACTATATAACAAACAGTTAATATTATTCCTCATACTAAAATAGGGGAGTAATATTCACACTCAACGCCCGACCTAACCTGGAAAGGAGTCATACGCCTCCATAAGATTATCGCCCAATAAGACCGTTATATATCAACCATGCCGCAAGCACAACATATCGCCGCCATTTATTTAACATAATCTACGCGTATGGCAATAAAATATTCTTCTGCGAAAGGAGGATATTCGGAATATCAACAAGCCCCCCCCCAGCGCACCAGTGGAGAGCTCCGTATTATCTCATATAAACCAAGTCAGATGTAGAGATGATTAGCAGTTTTCGGCACTACAATCCATAAAGCTACAGATAGTGAAAAAAAATATAATAGGGTAGTCTGGATTAATTTTTTCGAGCTTAATTTACAATTGCAAATAAAATACATTGAGGCTTGGTTTACTTTTGTAAATAAATGGAAAATCAACTCTTGCCACTGATACTTCCTTATAAATAATCTTATTTACAAGAGTAAATCGGTGCCGAGTATGTAAAACACCAACCAGCAATGCCAATTCCCAATGTTCAAAAAATGAAAAACTGTCGCATATTAGTGCATATAATCAGTATTTTATACGAATTAATTAAAGATAAACATCGCATCAATTAGTCGGCATATCACCTAAAAGTCCAATCCCAACCATACAGACATATTGTTTATTATATTATATCAGCATTACCAGATATTTACATAAAACATATGATATTTTAGATCATGTAATAGATAGTAAGGTTGCAGAGTGCACAATATCTCGATTTTTTATTTTACAAATGTGACAGGTAGCCATTGTGTATAATGACAATTTATTTGTTACAACTGTATTGTTTTACAAATTTTAATTTGTTATATTTGTAAAAAATAGTGCCATGAGAGAAAAACTGATGAAATTGATGAAAAACGAGGGACTCTCTTCAAGCCGCCTCGCTGAAATTCTCGAAATACAACCTTCCACAATCTCTCATATTATCTCCGGAAGAAATAAACCTGGATTCGACTTCCTGGTCAAGATCCTGCAGCGATTCCCTGATCTGAACCCCGACTGGCTGCTGCTCGACAGCCCACAGATGTATCGCCAAACGTCTCCAAAGGATAATCCTCTGCAAAATTCTCATGCTGGATCAACTATCAATCAACTTCACTCGGACTCACCGACTGTCGACAACCAACCTTCACGCGCCGCAACAGATGATCTATTCTCTGCGATAGCTGCATCCAAACCGTCCCAGCAAGCTGCAACACAAACCATAAAGCAGAAACCTCTGCAAGCAACCACTCCGAACAGCCCCCGAATTACGGATACGCAAAATCGTACGGAGCTCGGTCAATCATCCTCAGATAAGGATAAGTTATACACGTCTGACAATCCGACAAATAGCAACACACATGAACCTAAGATCGTACGAATAATTGTATGCATGGACGACGGGACTTGTGAAAATTACTCCGCAAGAATGCGCTGAAATCTGTCAGCCGTACACTCGGCCGCAAATATCGCATTCTCGTGCGGTTGGTGGTACGTACCTTTGAAAGCCTGTTTACCTTTAATAAATATGTGGCGACTCATAGCTCGGCTCGTAGACTCAGGTTTCCATTATATTGCTACAACACTTCAACTGTCGGCAACGCAACGACTCCTTGCTTTCCCTGAATATAGATTCACCGTCACTGAAGCCTTATATATCGCTCCCTCATAACCAATCGTTGGCCACACAATGCCGCTACCTTCACTATAACCGAACGCAAATGCAGAATGATATCAATCAGGACGCCGCGCAGAGAGTTTATTGTTTGAGTTAATATTTATATTATGTTAAATTAATATGATAGTGGTATATAAATACGTTAGCTATATTGTTTTTTGATATTGGGAGTTCAAACATCTCTCCCATACAGATACAGAGCTGGAGGAAAATATTTTGAATGTTATTTAAGAAATCATATTCTCAACCAGACCGAAGACTATATATCATATTGGCCGCTGTCCGGAACATTGAACGACTAAACTCAATAAAACTAAAAAACGCATCCGGCAACAATACCGGATGCGTCTGAAATTGAGGGAAACTCTCGCTCGGAGCCCCCATCTTTTCAATTCGTATGCACTACTTCTTGAAGTAACGTTTGTAAAGGCCTTCGAAACCTTTGCCATGACGTGCCTCATCCTTGCACATCTCATGAACCGTGTCATGAATTGCATCGAGGTTGAGCTTCTTGGCCAGCGTTGCGATACGTTTCTTGTCCTCGCAGGCTCCGGCTTCGGCATTCATACGTTTGAAAACATTGGTCTTGGTGTCCCAAACGACTTCGCCCAACAGTTCGGCGAATTTGGCTGCATGTTCAGCCTCTTCCCATGCATAGCGTTTGAATGCATCTGCAATTTCGGGATAACCTTCACGATCGGCCTGACGGCTCATTGCCAGATACATACCAACTTCGGTGCACTCTCCCATAAAGTGATCCTTCAGACCCTGAAGAACCTCGGCATCAACACCTTTGGCAACGCCTATAACATGTTCGTCAACAAACTGCAGATCGCCTTCCTGTTCTACGACCTCTACGAATTTGTCAGCACCTACCTTACACATAGGACACTGTGCGGGAGGAGTATCACCCTCATGTATGTATCCGCAAACAGTACATCTCCACTTTTTCATAGTTGTAATCCTGTTTTAGAATTAATAGTTGTTATTTTAGAATCATCGAATGATTCTTTTGCACGACAAAATTAAGTCTTTTCCGCCAGAGGACAAAATTTCGTTTGCGATTTTTTGCCCTATATAAATCACAAAACGATTCGACGGCTCGCCTGCAGGCTTAACGTCGCATGAAGTAGGCATTACAGCACCAATGCCGTCCGACAATATATTGTCATAGAACCAATCACTGCACAGTGTGTGCCCGCCGCGCCACTGTCGAGGCTGCTCCATACCCCACTCTCGGCCATCCGCGGGATATGTAAAAAACGACGGAAGCTGGAACGATTTCGGACACTTTTTTGTACCTTTGTCCGAAACACGAAATCAAACAATCCTCAAATGAAACTTGCAATCATAGGCGGCGGGAACATGGGAGGCTCGATAGCCGCCGGAGCCGTCGCAAAGAAGGTCGTTTCGACCGACCAGATCATTATATCGCATCCCAAGCGTGAACTTTCGGATATGTTGGCGGGCCTCCGCTCGACACGCGACAACGTGCAGGCAATCGAGGGTGCCGACCTGATTGTCATTGCCGTAAAACCATGGCTCATGGAGCAGGTTGCCAAAGAGTTGGCTCCGCATGTCGATCCCCAGAAACAGTGTATCGTATCGATTGCGGCCGGAATACCGTTCAGCTCGCTGGAGGAGTGGTTCGGCAGCGCGGGACTTTTCCGCGTAATCCCCAATACGGCGATCTCGCTCGGTTGCAGCGTCACGTTCATTGCCCGGCATGGTGCTTCGGAGGCTCAGCGCGAAGCTGTCGTACGGCTCTTCTCGGCCTTGGGACAGGTATTCGAAATCGATGAGCAGCAGATGCAGGCCGGAACGGCTCTCGCATCGTGCGGCATCGCATACGCCCTGCGTTACCTCGACGCAGCGGCGCACGGTGGCGAACGGCTCGGTATCGACTACCCTACTTCCTTACAGATAGTTATCAACACGATGAAAGGCGCATTGGCACTGCTCGACGCAAACCAATCCACTCCCCAGCAGGAGATCGACAAGGTAACCACCCCGGGCGGCATCACCCTGCGCGGTCTTGAGGCAATGGAGGGCAACGGTTTCAGCGGTGCCGTAACAGCAGGTCTCGAAGCCAGCAAATAGTCTTTCCAAAACAACCTTCAACCACCACATCCAAGTGTCAAAACGCAAACGCATAGTAATAAAAATCGGCAGCAATGTACTGACACGTTCAGACGGCATGCCCGACACTTCGCACATTGCATCGCTGGTCGATCAGATTGCGGCACTGCATAGCAACGGCATCGAAGTCATAGTAGTCTCGTCGGGAGCCGTCGCTTCGGGCCGCAGCCTGATGCGCGGGCATGTCGGGCGGCTCGACCCGCTGTCGGCCCGCCAGCTCTATTCGGCGGTCGGGCAGGTGAAGCTCATCAACCGATATTACGACCTCTTCCACGAATGGGGAATCATCTGCGGGCAGGTCCTGACAACCAAGGAGAGCCTTTCGACCCGCCGCCAGTATCTCAACCAGCGCAACTGCATGGAGGCGATGCTGGCAAACGACGTACTGCCGATCGTCAACGAGAATGATACGATATCGGTTACCGAGCTGATGTTCACCGACAACGACGAACTTTCGGGACTCGTCGCCTCGATGATGAATGCCTCGACGCTGCTGATTCTGACCAATGTCGACGGGGTCTTCAACGGCGATCCGGAGAGTCCCGACTCGCGGGTTATCGAACGGGTCGAGGCCGGTGACGACCTGTCGCGTTATATCAACGACACGCGCTCTTCGGCCGGACGCGGAGGCATGGTCACCAAACAGCGTATCTGTGCACGTGTGGCTGCCGAAGGCATCGAGGTTATCATTGCCAACGGCCGGCGCAGGGATATCATTACGGACCTGCTGCTCGACGGCCGCGAGACGGTCTGCACACGGTTCATCCCGTCGCAGAAGCCCGCCTCGAATCTCAAAAAGTGGATTGCCAGCAGCGAAGGCTTTGCAAAGGGCGAGGTCCACATCAACGAAGGGGCTGCCGAGGCCATCCGACGCAGTCAGGCGGCGAGCATACTTGCCGTCGGCGTCACGGCGATCGAAGGCGAATTCGAACGTGATGACATTGTCCGCATAATCGGTCCCGACGGTCACCAGATCGGCATCGGACGTATTTCGTACGACAGCGCCGCCGCCCGCAAGGCCATTGGCCGCAAGGGACTGAAACCATTGATACATTACGATTACCTATATATAGATTGATCCGTCATGAATACAGAAGAGCTTTTCAAGGCCGCCCGACGCGCCTCAGAACTTCTGCCGCGACTGACCCAGCAACAGCGCGACGACATTCTGCGAGCCACGGCACAGGCCATACGTTCGCAGATCGACGCGCTGCTGGAGGCCAACCGTGCCGATCTCGACCGAATGAATTCCGATAATCCGCTCTACGACCGCCTGCAACTGACACGTCAGCGCATCGAAGCCATTGCCGATGACATGGAGAGTGTTGCGGCACTGCCCTCGCCCGTCGGTGAGATCATGGCCGAATGGACCCGCCCCAACGGCATGAAAATCTGCAAGCAACGCGTCCCGTTCGGTGTGATAGGCATCATCTACGAAGCACGGCCAAATGTCACGTTCGATGTTTTTTCGCTCTGTTTCAAGACGGCCAACGCCTGCGTGCTCAAGGGCGGAAGCGATGCCCGCTGCTCGAACGAAGCCGCCATACGCATAATTCACCAAACACTGGAGGCTCACGGTGTAGACTGTGCGGCCGCTACCCTGCTCCCCTCCGACCACGAATCAACTGCCGCCATGCTCAACGCCGTAGGCCTGATCGACGTGGTTATTCCGCGCGGCAGTTCGCGCCTCATCTCATTTGTACGTGACAATGCCCGCGTTCCGGTCATCGAAACCGGTGCCGGTGTCGTACACACATACTTCGATGCCGACGGTGACCTCGAAAAGGGATCGCGAATCGTATGTAACGCCAAGACCCGCCGCATAAGTGTCTGCAACGCACTGGATTGTCTGCTCGTACACGACAGCCGGCTGAATGATCTTCCGGCATTATGCGCACCGTTGGCCGATCGCAATGTAATATTGTATGCCGACGACGCCTCCTTCGCAGCACTCGACGGACACTACCCTGCCGCCCTGCTCAAGCATGCCGACGAGCACAGCTACGGTACCGAGTTTCTGGACTACAAGATGGCTATCCGCACCGTTGCCTCGATAGACGAGGCACTGGCACATATCGCCCAATACACGTCGCACCACAGCGAAGCGATCATAACCGAGAATGAGGCGGCTGCACGGCGCTTCACCTCGGAGGTGGATGCGGCATGCGTATATGTGAATGTTTCGACTGCCTTCACCGATGGCGGGCAGTTCGGTTTCGGGGCCGAGATCGGAATTTCGACCCAGAAGCTCCATGCACGCGGTCCGATGGCGCTTCCCGAGCTGACCACCTACAAATATATAATTACGGGTGACGGGCAGATACGCGACAAATAGCCTGTCCAAAAAGAGTGTAGTGAGAGGCCTGACTCAAGAATATACTGAGTTCTCCAGGCTTCTACATGGCTCGGCCAGACTATTGCGCAGGCATTCAAGAAGCCAATCGGGGAAGGGCCGGTTTGAATTATTCTGACTTGAATTATTCTGAAAAGCGATCTCCCGCAGTTATCAAACGACATCGGCAACATACCCAAGTATGTTGCCGATGCTGTTTTATGTGTCAGGAGTCCGTACCGGAGATCCGATATTCCGTACAATAATCATGTGCCGGCCATCTGCAAAGGATTCTCTCTTCTCTATCTTCGCTCTTTTATCTCTTATCTCTCTCTTCGCCCTTTTTCGCTCTCTTTTGTCTCTCTCTTCTCTCCCCCCCCTCCGGCTGCGACTTTCGCCTGAGATTATCAGAATATGAAACGCGAACTGATCTCCTTATAGTTATATACGCGTTCTATCACGTCGGCAAAGATATCCGCCACGCTCAGAACCGTAAATTTCGAAAGGTCCTTGTTCGGGTTCAGCGGGATGGTATCCGTCACGATCACCTCCTCCAGTGCACTGTCATTGATCCGCTCATAGGCCGGACCCGAAAGAATGGCATGCGTAGCACATGCCCGCACACTCTTCGCACCCTTTGCCATCAACATGTCGGCAGCCATGGTAATCGTACCGGCCGTGTCGATCATGTCGTCCAGGATGATTACATTGCGGCCCTCGACATCACCGATCGCCGTCATCGTACCCACGACATTCGCCTTTGCACGCTGCTTGTGGCTGATAATCATAGGAGCGCAGAGATATTTCGAATATGCACTTGCACGTTTCGCTCCACCCATATCAGGTGCCGCAACCGACAGATCCTCAATCCCAAGCGAGGTTATATAGGGCACGAATATACCGCTGGCATAGAGATGGTCCACCGGAATATCGAAGAAGCCCTGAATCTGATCGGCATGGAGGTCCATCGTCATGATACGGTCGACGCCGGCTGCGCAGAGCAGGTTTGCCACCAGTTTTGCACCGATCGACACACGCGGACGGTCCTTTCGATCCTGGCGGGCCCAGCCGAAATATGGCATCACGGCGATAACGCGGTGAGCCGATGCACGGTGAGCCGCATCGATCATCAACAGGAGTTCCATCAGGTTTTCAGCAGGCGGGCATGTCGACTGTACGATAAATACCGTACAACCGCGAATACTTTCATCGTATGCAGGCTGGAACTCTCCGTCGCTGAATGCGAGTACCTGCGATTTGCCCAGTTCCGCGCCGTAACTGCGGGCTATTTTCTCGGCCAGAGGACGAGAACCGCGACAAGCAAAGAATTTGATCTTATGGATAGCCATATATTGAAATAGAAAAAGTTTGGAATGTTACACTCTTATTACAAAGTTACGACCAAAAAGATGAAGATGTGTCATCAGCAGGCACCTTTTTATCAACATTCGTTAAAACATTTGTCGATAAAGTCGAGAATCTCGTCGCGGCCGCGGCCCGAACCTGCCGACGAGGTCAGGAAGATCTGCGGCAGCTCCTCCCACGACTCCGACAGCGTGCGGCAATAGTTCTCGACGTTGCGTTTGAGCTGCGCGGCCGAGAGCTTGTCGCACTTGGTGAAGACCAGTCCAAAGGGTATTGCATTCTCGCCTAGCATGTTGATGAACTCCATGTCTATTTTCTGGGGTTCGTGGCGCGAGTCGACCAGCACGAACAGATAGTGCATCTTGCGGCTGCCCCGCACATAATCCATGATCAGTTTGGCAAAGCCGCGCCGCTCTCCCTGCGACACCCGAGCATAGCCGTACCCGGGCAGGTCGACCAGATACCACGAGTCGTTGATCAGGAAGTGATTGATCAGGCGGGTTTTGCCCGGAGTTCCCGAGACCTTGGCCAACGGCCGCTGCACCAGCATGTTGATCAACGACGATTTTCCCACGTTGCTGCGCCCGATAAATGCGAATTCAACCATCCCGTCATCGGGAATCTGCTGCAGTTTGCTGCTGCTGAACTTGAACTGTGCCTTGCTTATGATCATTACCGCCTCTGTTTTCTGCGCACAAAGATACTCCATTTTCCTCCAAATACCAACTCCGAAGCCTCCAGGCGACTTTTCGTTGCGCGATAATTTGATCATTCTGCGGCAAATTCGTATATTTGGAGGCTGGAATTGCGCCCTACAATGAAACCTCTATATTATACAGCACTGATTATGACTTTAATACCGCTCGCATCCTCAGCCCAACGACAAGTTTCGGATCAAGAGGTCGAGGCGCTGCACAAAAAAATAATATCTATCGACTCGCACAACGACTTCTCGTTGACCTACTGCTTCCCGAATGACGGTTACAGCGCATACAAGGGGCAGGTTTCATTCGAGATGATGCACGAGGGGCTGCTCGACTGCGCCGTTTTCGCCGCCTATCTCGAACAGGGCCCATGTACCGAAGAGGGGCATGCAAACGCCCGGGCCCGGGCCGAGAAACTTCTGAACGGCCTAAAACGGTATCAGGCTGAAAATGCCGACAAGGCCGAACTGGTCTACTCGGCCAATGACATAATAGAGGCCAAACTCCACGGCAAGCTGGGAATGATGCTCTCGATCGAGAACTGCTACTGTTTCGGGACCGATACGGCGGCGGTCCGGCACTTTTACGATATGGGTGTCCGCATGGCAACCCTTACGCACAACGGTGCCAATGAGATCGGTGATACGGCTACCGACCAGGGTGTCAAGGGTGGTCTGACCGATTTCGGACGGCTGGTAATCGAACAGATGAACCGGCTGGGGATGATCATCGACGTTTCGCATGCCTCGCGCTACACTACAATGCAGGCCATCGAGGCCAGCGAAGCCCCTATCATTGCATCGCATTCGGGGTGCTACGGCGTACGCGCACACCGCCGCAATATGACCGACAAGGAGATTCAGGCTCTGGCAGCCAAGGGCGGAGTCGTACAGTTGGCAATCGTACGGTCGTTCGTGACCAACAAGCCCAAGGGCGAAGAGGATATAACCGATCTGATCGCCCATGTCAACTATCTGGTCAAGCTGGTCGGGGTTGACCATATCGGTTTCGGATCTGACTTCGACGGCGGTGGCGGGATGCGCGGCTGCCGCAACATGGCGCAGATGAAGAACATAACCCGAGCCCTGATGGAGGCTGGATATTCGGATGAGGATATAGCCAAGATGTGGGGAGGCAACCTTCTGCGGGTGATGCGTGAGGTCGAGGCCGTAGCCGCAAAATACCGGAGCGGCAAATAGCCCGGCCTGGCCTGATCATACCCTCCCCGCGGACTACCAATAAAACACGGCCCGGACTGATCAATAAAACACAGTGACCTACCAATCAAATACGGCCCGGACTACCGTCAAACACAGCCGGCATCCTATAACAAAATAAGCGGATCGATATTTGACCGCCCCCCATACACTTAAAAATCCGGGCTTCAGGTTGATCTGAAGTCCGGATTTTAGTTTGGCCGCCAATACGCCGATACAGATACCTGCTGCCGCATGCTGTACGGCACTACCCTATCTTCCGTTTCGGCCCCATTCGTCCAACGCGCATGAATAGTAAACATGCACCTATACGGAAGGATCCGGAGAGCGCATACGGCCGTACGCTACGCCCCGGATTATTTGAGCGGCGAATCTGGCTCGCGCGACATAACCATGTAGAACAGCTTGTCGAGCAGCGCCGGCGAGAATTTCTTGATAAAGTGTGTCAGACGCCCCTCGTACTCCATCAGGCACAGGCGTTTGCGACGTTTGATACCCCGCATTATGATTCGGGCCACCTGCTCCGGCGTCATCATTTTAGCTTCGTTGCGCGGGGTCTCTCCCTGCTGGCTGCCGTCGGCCGTGAGGGCCGAGAAACGGACGTTCGACGCCGTAAAGCCCGGGCAGGCAATCATAACATGCAGCCCCTTTTTCATATTCTCGATCCGAAGCGTCTCGAGGAAACCGGTCATGGCATACTTCGATGCCGAATATCCGGTCCGTCCGGGAAGCCCGTGCAGGCCGGCTACCGACGACACCCCCACGATCGAACCGTGCGACCGCTGCAGATAGGGCAATGCATATTTGCAACAGTTTACCGCACCCCAGAAGTTGACATCCATCAACCGATGCAACACGCTGAGGTCGACATCGTCGAACAGGGCCCTCATCGAGAGTCCGGCATTGCAGATCAGAATATCTACGCCGCCGTAAGCCGCCACGGTCGACTCGACCAGACGCCGGCAATCCTCCTCGGAAACCACATCCGTAACCACATAATCGGCCGTGCCACCTGCATCGCGTATTGCGGCGACCGCCTCCTGGAGTTTGCCTTCGCTGCGAGCTCCGAGCATCACATTGGCTCCGCTGGCAGCGAATTCGCGAGCCAGAGCCAGACCTATACCCGACGATGCGCCGGTAACGATCACGTTTTTACCTTTGAAATCCATAATTACGGTTATATATTTTCATTTACTCTCCAATCTCTACGCCCAGCGTATCATATGCGAACTTGACACCGGCCGGCAAACGGTCGGCAATCCGTTCGTACAGACCAATGTCGTGCGACATGTGGGTCAGGTATGCGGCCCGCGGCCCGACACGTCGGATCAGTGCCAGTGCCTCGTCGACCGTAAAGTGCGAGGTGTGCGGCTTCCACCGCAATGCATTGACAACCATCGTATCCACACCCTCCAACTTGGCAACCTCCGCATCGTCGATCGTCTTGAAATCGGTCAGATAGGCCAGCGGCCCGATGCGATACCCCGTCACCTCGAAACGGTCGGAATGGTGTCCGCGAACCGGCAGTATCTCCAATCCGGCGGCCTCGAACGGTTTCGATGTATCTATTTCGTGCAGAACGATCTCCGGTACGCCGCGGTACTTGTTCGCCTCGAAAGCGTAGTCGAAATCCTTGCGGACACAGGCTGCCGTCTTCGGCGTGGCGTAGATGTCAACCACATGTATGATCGGGAAGTCGACAAAGTTGAATGCCCTTACGTCATCTATTCCGCCCGTATGGTCCTTATGTTCGTGCGTCAGCAGTATGGCGTCGATATGGCGCACGCCGGCACGCAGCATCTGATAGCGGAAATCGGGGCCGGCATCTATGATAATACGTTTTCCGGCCGTCTCGACCATGGCCGAGGTCCGCAGGCGGTTGTCACGGCGGTCGGTCGACCTGCACACTTCGCATTGGCATCCGATCGTCGGCACGCCCTGGGATGTCCCGGTCCCCAAAAAGGTCAAACGCATGTTTCGAAACTTTTTCGATTAAAACCGCACCAAAATTAATGATTTTATCCGGTAGTACAAAACGCTCCCGTCCATATCATTCGGCCGAGGCCCCGTCGAGCAGTGTATTGACCATATCGTGCAGCGAAATCCAGCCGAACAGATCGGCAATGCTGACTATCACCACCGCTATCATGAAATAGCGCAGGAACGAGGCACCCCACCTGAATCCGTAATGTGTTGCCAACACCGTACCTATCACATTTCCGAGGGCATGCAGCAGACCGTAGCCGTATGCCACCTGATCGTTGATCATGAAGATGATGAGCGAGAAGGGCGTTGCGATGAAGATTACGAAGCCCTTTATGACGTTTGCCGTAATGATGTCGAGTCGCATCGAGGTGAGCGTAATGGCCAGGATCAGGTATCCCAGACCGATATAGACATAACCGCCGTAGAACCCGATCAGCAGGAACCACAGATAGTACCACGGTTTGATTTCGAGTTTGTGACCGCCGTGATAGTGCGTCCGTGCGAAGATCATGTAGCCCAGAATCGCGAACAGAACTATACTCATGCACCACTTGAAGACCGTAACATTGATGTGCGTGGCCACGAGCGAGCCGGCGATGTTTCCGATTATGGTCGGGATCGACAGCTTCAGGCCGCTGCGTATATCGAGCATCCGCTTGCGGATGAAGACGGCCGACGAGGTGAGGTTCTGCAGCACCACCGCAATACGGTTTGTACCGTTTGCGATGTTTATGGGCAGTCCGAGCGCCATGAATACGGTCATCGACATGATGGCGCCGCCACCGGCCAACGTATTCACGAAGCCGACCAGAATGCCCGATACTACGAGCAGTATGATGATATCAGTAGTCATTCCACACACTATATTGCATCTTCACCGTCCAGGTCCAGAATCCGGAAACGATCGGCATCGCGGCCGACCGGGAACTTACGGCGGAACTCCCCGAGGCTCTCCATGTTGATCTCCGCCTCGGCAACACACTCTTCCGTACCGGCATTGCAGATGATCCGACCGCGATAGTCCACGACCATCGATTCGCCCGAATATTCGGCCGAAGGGTCTGCTCCGACCCTGTTGACACCGATGACATAGGCCGAATTTTCGATTGCCCGTGCCTGCAGCAGCGTCCTCCAGACCAAAGCCCGCGATGTCGGCCAGCAGGCTGCACAGATCATTGCATCGTAATCGCCGCGGTTTCGCAACCAGACCGGAAACCGGAGGTCGTAACATGTTGACAGAAGCCATCTGACACCCCGCCACTCCACTATCCGGCGTTCGTTTCCGGCCGTATACGTTTTGCCTTCGCCGCCGATCGAGAACAGGTGGCGCTTGTCGTAATGTGCCTCGAATGTTGGTGTCACAAACATATGGCGGTTGAAACAGCGGCCGCGATCCTCCACAACGAGTGTCCCGCTCACGGCACATCCGAATCGGCGAGCCGTGCGTCTCATGAACTCCACACCGGCCTCACTGCCGTACTGTTCGGCGGCAGCGTGCGGATCGGGTGCGAACCCCGTGGCAAATGTCTCGGGAAGAAGGATCAAATCGGGCCGGACAGCCCGTTCCAGCATCATTTCAATTTTCGAAAGATTGTAATCAACTGATTCCCATCGGATATCGAGTTGGACCATCGAAATCTTGACCGACATCTATTTGCTTTGCTAACTTCCGTTTAACAAATATACGAAAATTTCGGCAAAAAACGTATCTTTGCCCTATGAAAATGATGCCGTGAAGAGGTATCGAAATGGATTTTTCACATGTTACATGCCGGACGCTACCACACGCTGACCGTAAGCCGAATCTCCGAACACGGAGCCTATCTGAAAAACGACGAAGGGGATGAAGTCCTGCTTCCGAACCGCTACACATCGCTCTCCGACAAGCTTGGCGACACCAAACGGGTCTTCGTCTATCACGACTCCGAGAACCGGCTCGTAGCTACGACCGAAGAGCCTCTGGCAACGGTCGGCGAGGCAGCATACCTGAAAGTGGTGGACAAAAACCTGCACGGAGCATTTCTCGACTGGGGACTTCACGGCAAGGACCTCTTCCTGCCCAACCGAAACCAACATGGCGGCGTAATGATCGGCCGGCACTACACGGTCTATATCTACGAAGACAGCATTACGGGCCGGGCCGTGGCGACGATGCGCCTGAACGGTTTCATCAACAACGACATGTTGACGGTCGACGTGAAGGAACGGGTTCGGATCATGATCTTTTCCGAATCGCCGATCGGCTACCGCGTTATCGTCAACGACCGCCACTGGGGGATGATCTACAAGAACCAGCTCTTCCGGCCGGTCGCCATCGGCGTGCGCACCGAAGCCTACGTGCGCCGTATAACCGACGACAACCGACTGGACCTCAGCCTGCAGCAGGAGGGACTGTCGCAGGTACGCGATTCGGCGCAGGAGTTGCTTGACAGGCTCGAGGAGGCGGGCGGAACGCTCGACATCAATGACGACACCCCGCCGGAGGTAATTCACCGGACGGTCGGGATGAGCAAGAAAGTATTCAAACGTTCGGTCGGGATGCTGCTCAAAAGCGGCCGCATCGAGATGGATGACCGAAGCATTAGACTCATACAAAAGCCATGACGAATATTCAGACAGCCGAAAGGGTTTCGCACAAGGATTTATCGGATAATTATGTATTCCAGCGGTCGCTGCTGGCCTACCGTTTTGCAGCCAGCATCGTCAGCGGAACAGTGCTTGAAATAGGCACCGGCAGCGGTTACGGACTGGAAAACATAGCCTCGGCAGCCTCGCAGTTCATCACCGTCGACAAGACCGAAACCCAGATCGACACCTCGGGCTATGCCAATGTCGAATTCCACCGCATGACAGTGCCGCCGATCGCCTTTCCGGACAACAGTTTCGATTTCGTCATCGCGTTTCAGGTGATCGAACATATCCGCGACGACGTAGAATTCGTCAAGGAGGTCCACCGTGTACTCAAACCCGGCGGCCGCTTCATCGTCTCGACACCCAATGCCGCGATGTCCCTCACACGCAACCCGTGGCATATCCGCGAATACCGGATCGATGAATTCGACCGTCTGCTGGGCAACTATTTCCCGGAGATGGAGCGTTGCGGTGTTTTCGGCGACGAGAAGGTTATGGCATATTACGAAAAGAACCGCGCCAGTGTACGCCGCCTGATGCGGCTCGATCCGCTCGACCTCCAACACCGGCTGCCGCGGTGGATGCTCCGGATTCCGTATGACCTCATGAACCGTTTCAACCGCCGGCTGCTGCTGGTCCGCAACCGCAAGCTCACCACAGGAATCACGATGGACGACTATTCGATAGATCCGGTTGCCGAAGGCTGCTTCGACCTCTACTACATTGTCCGCAAGGCTGTTGAGTAACCGTTACAAAGCTTGGTACTCCCCTGCCTGATTACAACCGATCGACAACTACCGGTCCAATAGCCGGCAATATCTGTCAGACAAGTTTCATACACAGTATAAAAAAAGCCTGCATCCGAACCTTCAAATCCGAATGCAGGCTTTTTTGATACGTGAGAGAGAGCCATCCAGCGGGATTTGCGCCTGCGCAATCTACACATCCTGACAGCGTTCCGCGGGGCCTCCTTCCACAGACGGCACTATCCGTATATCTCCTTCTTGGCAGCACGCAACGTATTGCGCATCAGCGAAATAATCGTCATGGGCCCTACCCCGCCAGGAACAGGCGTGATATAGGCGCACTTGGGAGCCACTTCGTCGAACTTGACGTCGCCCAACAGTTTCCAGCCACTCTTGGTCTTGTCGCTCTTCACGCGCGTGATGCCGACGTCGATTACCGTTGCACCCTCCTTGACCATATCGCCCGTCACGAATTCGGCTTTGCCCAATGCCGCTATTATGATGTCCGAGCGGAGCAGGATATCCTTCAGATCGGGCGTACGGCTGTGGCACAGCGTCACCGTGCAGTCCCAACCCTTCTGCGACAGCAGGTTTGCGATCGGACGGCCCACGATGTTGCTTCGGCCGATTACGGCACAGCTGCACCCCGAGGTCGGAATGTGATAGTACTTCAACAACGAGAGGATTCCGTCGGGCGTTGCCGGCAGATATGAAGGCAACCCCGAGATCATACGACCGGTATTCACCGGATGGAAACCGTCGACATCCTTCCGCGGGTCGATCGCCTCGATGACCTTCTGCTCCGAGATGTGGCCCGGCAAAGGCAGCTGTACGATGAAACCGTCAACCTCGTCATCGGCATTCAGACGGGCTATGTGTCCGAGCAGCTCCTCCTGCGAGGTCTGCTCGGGCAGGCGGAGAACCGTCGAGCGGAATCCGCACTCGCCGCAGCACTTCTCCTTGTGAGCCACATACGTTTGGCTGGCGCCGTCGTTGCCGACCAGTATAGCCACCAGATGCGGTGCCCGCTGTCCGGCCGCCACCATCGCTTCCACTTCGGCCGCTATTTCGCGGCGCATGGCCGCTGCAACCTCTTTTCCATCAATAATCGTCATATTTTTTATTCAGTTTAGGGATATTCATACAAATTAATGCCCGGCCCGTCGACCGTCGGTTGTCGGGATGCTCTTCCCGACGCAAGTGTGTCTGATGGCGCTATTCAGCCATGTCGCCGCTATCGGCGTAATACAACGCCTCCTCAACCATCGGCACGCTCGAACAATCCTTCAGCAACACCCGTTTATCCTTGTCCAGAAGATATATCGACGGGATGGCCTTCAGGTCGTACAGCGAATCGTTACGCAGCTTGAGGGCCTTGTCGTATGCGTTGATCCACGTCTGAGGGATCGAGTCGCGGTATCCTCTCCAGATTGTCAGATCCTCGTCGGGATAGAGGGCCAGCACCTTGAGAGTCCCGTTTTCGATCATTTCGCTCAGCATGGGCGATGCCCCGATCTCATTGCGCAGCGACTCGCAGGTCGCGCAATCGGGGTTGTAGATGAACAACAGGATATACTCCGACGCCAGATCATAGAGACGACTCTGCCGGCCGTCAGCCGTCGTATATACAAAATCGGCCGCCTTGTCGCCCACCCGGTTTTTCATTGCCATTTCGAGCTGGTTCTCCGGCCGCAGTTTCTCCACATCGTCCATGTATGGCGAGGCCAGGACCTTCTGCAGCACCGGAATATAGAATTCGTCGTTGCGGTACGGCGAGTTGGGGTCGTAGAAATACTTTTCGGCCAGCGATACAAAATAGCGGAACATCACGCTGTCGGCGGCAGCCTTGTCGAAGAGGTTGTTTATCGAAGCGATCGCCTGTTGGCGGGGCACGAACGGCAGCAGGTAGATATAATCGGCATAGGCCTGTTCGGTCACCTCGGGCAGATGGCAGTATACCGTATCGCGGAAATCGAAGCGGTCCCAATAGTGGTCGACCACATATGCAGCGCGATCCTCCGGAAGGATCGTTCCTGGGACAGTGACGGTCGGAAATTCGCGATATCCGGTATCGGCGGCGGCTGTTCCGGCATCGCCATTTGCGGTTTTTCGTTTGCCGCAGCTGCTCAATGCGACAGCAACGGCCGCCATAACAACGATTTGTCTAAGAGTCATATCGAGCGACGGTTTGTTTGCATCCACAAATATACGAAAAGTCGTCCGCAAAGCCAAGTGCCGTACATATTTTTACCCCGCCGCACCCGATATTCCACCCTCTACGGCCCGACCGTGATATCGGGCCGGCAGGAGCAGGCATAAACGTGATGGCCGACAGCCTCCGGCAGTCAATCACGAGCAAAAAACAGACTCTCCACGATCCATGCATGGTCTGGCAACTCTTTCCGCTCTCCTTCCCACCATCGATCACGAACTGCACAATAATTGCAGATGCTCACGCAAATAACCTTTTTCAATAAATCGAAACATTATGGACGTAAAAAAAAGCACAGGGTTCAAATTGAGCGTGATCACACTCGCAATTATGAACGTCACGGCCGTAGTCAGTCTGCGCGGACTGCCGGCCGAAGCGGTTTACGGACTCTCGTCGGCATTCTACTATCTGTTTGCGGCGATCGTGTTCCTCATACCGACGGCGCTTGTCGCGGCCGAACTCGCCGCCATGTTCGCCGACAAACAGGGAGGCGTCTTCCGATGGGTCGGCGAGGCAATGGGAGCCCGAACCGGATTTCTCGCCATCTGGCTCCAGTGGATCGAGAGTACCATCTGGTACCCTACCGTACTGACATTCGGTGCCGTCTCGATCGCATTCATCGGAATGGACCAGACGCATGACATGTCACTCGCCTCGAACAAGATGTTTACCCTTGCCGTCGTGCTCCTCATATACTGGATCGCGACATTCATCTCGCTCAAGGGTCTCGACTGGGTGGGCAAGATCGCAAAGCTCGGAGGTCTGATCGGTACCATCATTCCGGCCGGACTGCTCATCGTACTGGGAATAATCTACCTGGCAACCGGCGGGCACAACAACATGGACATGAGCCAGGGTTTCCTGCCCGACCTTTCGAAACTCGACAATCTGGTCCTCGCTTCGGGCATCTTCCTCTTCTACGCCGGAATGGAGATGATGGGTATCCACGTCATGGATGTCAAGAATCCACGCAAGAACTACCCCAAAGCGATCTTCATCGGTTCGCTGATAACAGTCTGCATCTTCATTCTGGGCACCTTCTCGCTCGGACTGATCATCCCCTCGAAGGATATCAATCTCACTCAGAGCCTTCTGATCGGTTTCGACAACTACTTCCGCTACCTGCACATGAGCTGGGCCTCGCCCATTATAGCCATCGCACTGATGTTCGGCGTGCTGGCCGGTGTGCTGACCTGGGTCTCCGGACCCTCGAAAGGTATCTATGCCGTCGGCAAGGCCGGATACATGCCCCCGTTCTTCCAGCGTGCCAACAAGATCGGCGTACAGAGCAATATCCTCATCGTACAGGGCGTGATAGTGACGCTGCTCAGCCTGCTGTTCGTAGTCATGCCGTCGGTTCAGTCCTTCTACCAGATCCTCTCGCAGCTCACCGTACTGCTCTACCTGATCATGTACCTGCTGATGTTCGCCTCGGCCATCATCCTGCGATATAAAATGAAGGATACCGAACGCCCGTTCCGGATCGGCAAGGGAAACTGGGCCATGTGGCTCATCGCCGGACTGGGATTCTGCGGTTCGCTGCTCGCCTTCGTACTGAGTTTCATACCGCCAAGCCAGATCGCAACCGGAAGCAATACCGTATGGTTCTCGGTGCTGATCATAGGTTGTATCGTCGTTGTCGGGGCGCCGTTCGTGATCTATGCCAGCCGCAAGCCCTCATGGAAGGATCCCGATGCCGCACAGCACTTCGCACCGTTCCACTGGGAGGTTCCGGCCGCCGCAGCGACCTCGGCTCAGAGTGCCCCCACACCTGCCTCGGCACAGTCTCGGCAGCAAAACAGCAAACCTTCGGACAACATCAAACCTGAAAACGATAAAACCAAAAAGTGATGATAAAACATATTTCCTACTCCGACATCAAGGAGTGTGTCGACGAAGCCTACGACAAGTTCAGCAACGAAACGGGCGGCAAGAATGCCAGTTACATACCGTTTCTGGCCAAAGTACCGTCGACGTTGTTCGGCATCTCGGTCTGCCTGCCCGACGGCCAATTGATCGAAAAGGGTGACACAGCGTTCCGATTCGGCATCGAATCGATTTCGAAAGTGCCCACGGCGCTGCTGGTAATGAAACAGTCGGGCGCCGACAAGGTTCTCAAACGGATCGGCGCCGACGCCACGGGAATGCCCTTCAACTCGATAATCGCCATCATGCTCGAAAACGAACACCCCTCGACACCGCTTGTCAATGCCGGTGCCATAGCCGCCTGTTCGATGGTCGAGCCGACAGGCATCAGCCGTGACAAATGGTCGGCCATCATTTCGTTCATCGAGGCGCTTTGCGGATCGAAGGTCGACGTGATCGACGAACTCTACCGTTCGGAATCGGCCACAAACTTCAACAACAAGGCCATCGCCTGGCTGCTGAAAAACTACAACCGCATATACGACGACCCCGACATGTCGCTCGATCTCTATACGCGACAATGTTCGATCGGAGTCACTGCCAAACAACTCTCCATAGCTGCCGCAACGATCGCCTGCGACGGCTACAATCCGGTGAGCAAGGCCGAGGTTTTCGACCGGTCGCTGGCTCCGCGCATAGTATCGCTGATGGCAACCGTCGGTTTTTACGAACGTACCGGCGACTGGCTCTTCACGACCGGCGTACCGGCAAAGTCGGGTGTCGGCGGCGGTATAATGGGCGTCATACCCGGCGTGATGGGCATATCGGCATTTGCACCGCCGCTCGATGCCGCCGGGAATTCGGTCAAGGCTCAGAAAGCTATCGCATTTATCTCCGAGCGCCTCGGACTGAATGTCTATGCTGCCCAACGCGTCCCGACCGACTGCACGACCGCCCGCAAAACTCCTCAGGAAGCAACGGCACGATAACCGCCCGCCGCCCACAAAACATAACGGAGAGAACCCTACAAGAGGTTCTCTCCGTTATGTGTATCAAAGCCGCCCGCCGTCAGAGCAGTGTCAGCAGGATAACCTGCGCCAGCACCACCCTTACGAACATCGCCAGCGGATATACCGTTGCGTATGCCACCGAAGCCTTGTCACCTTCGATACTGTCATTGGCATATCCGAGCGCCATCGGGTTGGCCATGCTTCCGCACAGCATTCCGCACACCGACCCGAAGTCTATCTTGAAACAACGCAGCGATATAACGCCCATTATCATGACCGGGATCAACGTAATGGCAAATCCTACGGCAATCCACAACAGACCTTCGGGCCGCATTACCGTTTCGAAGAAGTGTGCACCGGCATCGAGCCCGAGGCAGGCCAGATAGAGTGACAGTCCCAGTTTTCGGAGCATAAGGTTTGCGCTGCGGGTCGTATATGTAACCAGGTGGAAACGGGGGCCGAACGTTCCGGCAAGGATGCCGACGATGATCGGACCGCCGGCCAGCCCCAGCTTCACCGGAGTACTGATCCCGGGCAGAGCCAGAGGTATCGACCCGACAGCCAGGCCGAGGAATATTCCGATGAATACCGATGTCAGATACGGCTCCTTCAATTCGCGGGATGCATTTCCGAGTACCTTTGCCACACGCTCGACCGAAGCCGCCTCGCCGACCACCATCACGCGGTCGCCTACCTGAAGAACCAGATCGGGCGTTGCCAACAGCGGCACTCCGCTGCGGTAGATGCGGCTTATGTTGATTCCGTAACTGTTGCGCAGGCGCAGCGACCCGAGGCGTTTTCCGTTGATCTCCGACCGCGTAATTACAATGCTGCGCGATATGAGCTGGCGGTCGATGGCATTCCAGTCGACATCGCTGCGGTTCCAGTTCGTCTCCTCGCGCTCTCCGAACAGCACTTCCAGAGTCTCCACGTCGCGTTCGGCCGTAATCACCAGCAGGCGGTCGCCTTCGGAAACCGTCGTCGTACTCTCGGGGATCGAAACCTTGCCGTCGTGCCAGATTCGCGAAATCACGAAATGGACATGGCTCAACTCGGCCAACTTGTGGATATCCATTCCGAAGATGGCCTGATTCCGTACCACAAACGTGGCGATAAACGTATTGTTGACATGTTCCGTTTCGGGCTGGGCCAGGTCACTCTTGCGCACGAAGAACCGGCGCATGAGGATTATGGCCAGGATAACACCCAGCACTCCGAGCGGATAGGTCACCGCACAACTCAACGCCGCACCGCTCGACGGAAGTCCCAACTGGGTCAATGTCTGTTGCGCAGCACCGAGTGCCGGTGTATTGGTTGTGGCGCCGCACAGGATACCTGCCATGTCGGAGAGTTGGATCGGTGTCACGTATGTCAGCGAGATTGCCATTACGGTACCCAACGCCACAACACAAAGTCCGAGCATGTTCATCTTAAGGCCTCCGCTGCGGAAGGTGCTGAAGAATCCGGGCCCCACCTGCAGTCCCAATTCGTAGACGAATATCACCAGACCGAAATTCTGTGCAAAGACGAGCATCTGCGGATCGACGCTCAGACCGATATGTCCGGCCAGGATTCCTATGAAGAATACGAATGCCACGCCGAGCGACACTCCCCGGACCTTGACCTTTCCCAGCAGCAGACCGACGGCGCAGATGATCGAGATGACCACCATTGCCTGAATGGAGGAGTGCTCGACAAACAACGATTCGAACCAGTTCATCATTCAGCCTCCCCGACTCCCATTTCGTCCAACAGATACGATGCGCCTCCGATCCGGTCGATCACGAACAGGACGTAACGGATGTCGACAGCGATGTTGCGGCAGATCTGCGGGTCGAATTCGATGTCGCTCATTGTCGAGAGCCATGTCCGGTCGAAATTGATGCCGATCAGGCAGCCGTCACCGTTGATGACCGGCGAACCCGAATTGCCGCCAGTCGTATGGTTCGAGGCGATGAAGGCCACCGGAACCGTGTAACGACCACCGATCATCGTCCCCCAACGGCCGTAATCCTTCGATTCGTATATCTCGTACAGCTGCTGCGGAACGGCATAGTCTGAGATCGCAGGATCGTATTTCTCGATAATGCCGTCCAGCGTCGTACAGTGCTTGTGATAGATACCGTCGGCGGCATCGTAACCGCCAACCTTGCCATAGGCCACGCGCAGCGTCAGATTGGCATCGGGGAAGAAGGCCTCCTCACTGTCGAACTCCATCAGCGCACGCATGTAGGGACGGTACCAGAGGGCGATCTGCGGTGCATCACTCATGTTGCGGTAGCGGCGTGCCGAGAAGTGCCCGCACAGCGCAAATTCGTTGAGCAGCTCCTGCATCATGTCGTTCTCGATGGCCGCCGAATATGCAGCACTGTCGGCCGCAACCCCGGCAAACCGTTCGGGTGAGGTGAAGCGGCTGCTATCGAACATGGCATCGACATACTTCTCAACGCTGCCATATTCGGCAATCCGGTCGGTCAGGTACTTCGGAACGTATTCGGCCGGAATATCCTTCATGAACTCATTGATCATCGCCACCGCAACGTCACGGTCGATCGCCGGCACATAGTCCTTGAAGAATGCCGCCACGGCAGCATTGTCGGCCGCCGGACGCGCCCCGCAAATATATCGTGTCACCTGAGCCAGTTCAATGGCATTGATCGACTCGGCGAAATATTCGCTGCGGAAGTAGGCATCGCGCAGCGAAGCATAAGCCGCATGCATCGAATCGAGCAGGTGGGCATATTCGGGACGCTGCGACGCCCATTCGGCAAATTGCGCCTCATATCGGCGTTTCTTCTCGACCGTACCCAGTCGTTTCAGCCCAAGCACCTCGCCCTGCCACTTCTTCCACGCATTGGCTATGTTGGCATGCTTGGCGGCATACTGTATCCGCACGGCCGGATCCTTCTCCTGAGCCTTCGAGATGATGTCGAGGCGCAGCGTACGCAGTTTGATCTTTGCCGGATCGGACCACTCGGCCACATACTCCGCCGCATCCGAAATGACATATCGCTGCGTATTTCCCGGGAAACCGTAGATCATCGTGAAATCACCCTCCTCGACCCCGTCGACCGAGATCTCGAAGTGGCGTTTGGGGCGGTACGGCACATTTTCGGGCGAATAGTCGGCCGGACGGTTGTCCTTGCCGGCATAGACGCGGAAGACCGAAAAGTCACCCGTATGGCGCGGCCACATCCAGTTGTCGGTATCGCCGCCGAACTTGCCTATCGCCGAGGGCGGTGCACCGACCAGACGTACGTCGGTAAATTTCTCGTAGACGAACAGGAAGTACTGATTGCCGTAATAGAGCGATTCGACCGAGGCGTCGTAACGTCCGTTCTCAGATGCTTTATCTCTGATTTTCTTCTCATTGGATGCGATTACCTGATTTCGGGCTTCAGTATCCATGTCATCCTTGACACCACGCAGCACCTCGTCGGTCACATCCTCCATCCGGACCAGGAACGCAACATACATCCCCGGATTGGGCAGCTCCTCGGTACGCGACATCGCCCAGAAGCCGTTGGCCAGATAGTCGTGTTCGACACTGCTGTGCTTCTGTATCGCGCCGTAACCGCAATGGTGGTTGGTCAGCAGCAGACCCTCGGGCGAAACAATCTCGCCCGTGCAGCCGCCGTCGAACAGCACCACGGCATCCTTCATCGAGGCCTGGTTTATGCTGTATATGTCTTCGGCGGTCAGGCGGAACCCTTTGGCCCGCATGTCGTCGATACGCGAACCGATAAGGCTCGGAAGCCACATCCCCTCGTCGGCCGCAGCCGAAACGACCGAAAACATGGCAACTAAAATGGTTAAAATACGCAGTTTCATATCGTATAAAGGTTTATTTCATTCAGTTTCCGGCGGCAAAAGTAAACTTTTTCCGTTATTTTACGAAATCCGACAGCGCCGTATAGAGCCTTTGTACGGGCAAACCCATCACATTGTAGAACGAACCCTCGATGCTCTCGATACCCACATAGCCGATCCACTCCTGAATACCGTAGCTTCCGGCCTTGTCCATCGGGCGGTAATGTTCGACATAATACCCGATCTCCTCCTCGTCCAGCGGACGGAATGTGACGCTGCTCGCAACCGAAAAGCTCTCGGTGCGCCGTGCCGACCTCAGCACCACACCCGTAACCACACGGTGAGTCCGACCCGACAACTTCCGCAACATCCGCACGGCATCGTCGGCATCCGACGGCTTGCCAAGGATCTCCCCGCCGACGATCACCACCGTATCGGCCGTCAGGAGGATGTCACGCTCACCGAGCTGTGCCGGATAACCCTTGCTCTTGAGGCCTGCAAGGTATAGAGGCACCTCGTCGGCCGGCAGGTCGTGCGGGTATATCTCCTCGACCTCGTAACTCTCGGCAAGTTCGAACTCCAGGTCGCAACCGGCCAGCAACTGCCGGCGCCGCGGCGAATGGCTCGCAAGGATCAGCCGATAACCGGGAAGTTTTTCATTCAACAGCATATCAACATTTTATTTCATTTATCTAATGTCAAAGTCGAGCAGTTTAACGCCCTCCAGCGTCGCTACAATATTGTCACCCTCGGCAACCGGCCCCACGCCTACCGGCGTACCGGTATAGATCAGGTCACCCATCTTCAACGTCACGAATTCGGACAGATAGCTGATTATCCGGTTGACCGTGAAGATCATCTCCGAAGTCGAGGCCGACTGCCGTACCTCACCGTTCAGCCGCATCTCGAAGTGCAGGTTCTGTACATCGCCTCCCAACTCCGACAGCGGCAGGAAACGCGGCGACAGGGCTGCCGAATGGTCGAAGGCCTTGCTTGCCTCCCACGGTTCGCCGGCCGCTGCAGCAGCACGCTGCAGGTCGCGGGCCGTAAAGTCGATCCCGAGCCCGACCTCATCGTAATAGCGGTGTGCAAAACGCTCGTCGATATGTTTCCCCACGCGGTTGATCCGCACGACCAGCTCCGTCTCGTAATGCACCTCGCGACTGAACGAAGGGATGTAAAACGGATCGTTGTTGCGCAACAGCGCCGTATCGGGTTTCATGAAAAAGATCGGGTGTTCGGGTATTCCACCCATCCCAAGCTCGGCCACATGCGCCGCGTAATTGCGTCCTATACAGAATATCTTCATCTCCTGAAACGTTTCATAAATCCTTTGTCATACCTCCACGAACACCATACCGCCCCGACAACAATCAATACGATCGGCACTCCGAGGCTGATACCGACTATCCACTGGCCGCACGCCGCCAGAATCCACGGCAGGGCCGCAACAGCTCCGGCCAACGCCACGACGGCACTGATTGTGAGCAGCCGCGACAGGAAACGACCCGTTGCCGGAAGATCCACCAGCCGTTTCCGCTCGGGCGACATGGTGTTGTAACCCGCAATAGTCTCGGGATAACGCGCTACCAGACGTCCGACGGCGTAGTAGATCGCAGCCGTCAGCAGTGCCGGGAGAAGCATGATCCAGTGTTCCATACAAAAGTCGTGGTTCTGGTTCTCTGTTCGGTGTCTTATGCAGGGCTATTGGCTACATGTGGCCAAAGCCGCCAATTATTTGTTTGCCGGTTTCTTCAGTTCATCGACCATCCGCCGTGCAAAACGGTCACTCGCTCCAGGACCGCCTATGATCCGGCGCAGTTCGTCGAAGTCGTCGAGCATCCGCTGGCGCTTGCCGCCGCCCGGAAGGATTGCCCGCAGTTCGGCCACAGCCTCCGCCCTGTCGTAACCCGACTGTATGATTTCGCGCACCGACTCCCGGCCGAGATTGAGATTTACCAACGATACGTAAGGCACCTTCAGCACATACGGCCGCAACTTGATATTGATCCACAACGTTCTGTAAACCACCACTTCGGGCACTCCGAACAGAGCCGTTTCGAGCGTCGCCGTACCCGAAGTCACGATGGCCGCCGAGGCCGAATGCAACAATTCGTATGTACAGTCGCAGAGATAGCGCACCGGAGCATCGCCGATCGCCTTCTCGTAGAGCGCACGGTCAATCCACGGCACCCCGGCAACCACGAACTGCATCCCGGGGAACTGGCGGGCGAGATCGGCCATCATGGGCAGGTTGTCGGATATTTCGCCGCGACGGCTGCCAGCCAGCAGAGCCACTATCGGGCGCTCATCGAGGCCATGCTCCGCAACGAACTCCTCGCGCGAGGGCAGCGACTTGCGGCGGTGTTCTATGGCATCGACCAGCGGATTGCCCTCGAAAACAGGCTCGATGCCATGTTTCGGGAAGTATTTGCACTCGAACGGGAAGATCACGAAGAGCCGGTCGACATACTTCTGTATCGACCTGACACGCCATTCGCGCCACGCCCACACCTTCGGGGCGATATAGTAGAATGTCCGGATGCCGTGCCGGTGTGCAAATTCGGCCATCCGCATGTTGAAGCCCGGGTAGTCGATCAATATCAGCACATCGGGTGCGTAGGCCAGGATATCCTCCTTGCACTCGCGGATCTGGCGGCAGATCGTACCATAATTCCTGATAACCTGCACGATACCGAAAAACGATGTCTCGCGATAGTGTTTGCGCAGGTTCTCGGCACCGCCCGCTTCGGCCATCTTGTCGCCGCCCCAGAACCGGAACCCGGCCTGCGGATCGGACAGCTTGAGTCCTTCGATCAGATTTGCCCCGTGCAGGTCTCCCGACGGTTCGCCTGCTATCAGATAATATTTCATAAATCTCGTTGTTTCAATACAGTATTGTCTGCCACCTCAACCGAAGCACAATCTACTTGCATCCCTTCGGAGCAGATTCGCCCTCCTCCCCCAGCAGGTCCGGACGCAGGCGGCGGGTACGTTCGAAGGCCTGCTCCTCGTGCCAGCGGTCGATCTCGGCGAAATTGCCCGACAACAGCACATCCGGAACCCGCCAGCCGCGAAACTCCGCCGGCCGCGTATAAACCGGAGGCGCCAACAGGTTGTCCTGGAAGCAGTCGGTCAGGGCCGACGACTCGTCACCGATCGCCCCGGGCAGCAGCCGAACCACCGAATCGGCTATGACACACGCTGCCAGCTCGCCGCCCGTCAGCACATAATCTCCGATCGAGATCTCGCGCGTGATCAGATGCTCGCGGATACGGTGGTCGATACCCTTGTAGTGCCCGCACAGGATGATTATGTTTTCGAGCGTCGAGAGGCGGTTGGCCTCATGCTGGTCGTACTGAATCCCGTCGGGCGAGGTGTAGATGATCTCGTCGTAACGGCGCTCGGCCTGCAGTTTCTCGACCAGTTCGAAAACCGGTTCGCACTTCATCACCATCCCGGCCTCGCCCCCGAACGGATAGTCATCCGTGGTACGGTGGCGGTCATGGGCATAGTCGTGCAGGTTGTGGATCACGATCTCGACCAGTCCACGCTCCTGCGCACGTCGCAATATGGATTCGTTGAGCGGCGATTCAAGCAGCTCCGGAACCGATGTCAGTATGTCGATGCGCATCATTTCGTTTCAGGTTTGTCGCCCGCAGGCATGAATATGATATCCTTCTCCTCGCTGTACGACACCGGAACCATGACTCCGTGCTCGAGCATGTAACCCGAATAGCCGAGCCCGCTAAAAAGATCGATGATCCGGCGGCGGTTCTCCCCGCCAGTCTCGATCAGCACCGTCGGCCGGAAACGCTCCAGTAACGGCAGCATTTCGTGCATGACGTGCAGTTCGTATCCCTCGATATCGCACTTGATGAAGTCGAGCCGTTTCAGGTCGGCAAAGAGTTCGCTGCCGCGGCGCATCTCGGCACGGTACTCGACATCGGCACTCCCGCCGCTCTCGTTGACGAAATTCTGGCCCGTACCGAGGTAACCCGTTTCGCGGGCCGAATCGTTCGCCATCGTAATCTCACCATCCTGTTCTCCGAGCGCATAGGGCAGGATCGTCACGTTGCGGCTGCGGCGCAGATTGTGTCGCAGCACCTCAAGTACCGGCGGCATCGGCTCTACGGAGTAGACATGCCCACGCTCCCCGACCAGCTTCGACAACGGTCGCGAATAGTATCCCAGATTTGCGCCGATATCTATCGCCACATCTCCTCTTCCGACCAGTTCGGGCAGATAGTAGACATACTCCGTTTCGGGCGCATAACGGCCGAGCCCCAGCCGCCGCCACAGAAAAAACAACCGGCTGACAGCCCGCAGGTATCCCTCGAGCGGCAGCAGCCGATAAAGCATCTTATGAATGAATCTTTTCACCGAATAAAACTTTTACAATCCACCGCGGCAGCCTCAACCCGCTCAGCTGCGATAGTCGACCTCGTGGTTGAGCACCTCCGTAACGAACGGGTTGTAGAGCGTTTCATGGCCGATGTTCGACTCGGGGCCGTGGCCCGGGAAGAACTTGACATCGTCGCCCAGCGGCACGATACGGTCCAGAATCGAGCGCATGATCCACGAGTAGTCGCCACCCGGGAGGTCCGTCCGGCCGATGCTCTCCTTAAACAGCGTATCGCCCGTAAACAGCATCTTGCCCTCCTCATAGTAGAGGCAGACGTGGCCCGGAGTATGTCCCGGCGTAGGGATTATCTTCATCCGGCAGCCGCCGAACACGATTTCGTCCCGGTCCTTGAGGTCGATGTCGATCGTCGGCGAGGCTATCGAGGCCAACCCGAACATCGCGGCCTGTTGCGATGCGCTCGCCAGCAGAAAACCGTCGTCCGACGAGAGTGCATACGGGATTCCGAACTCCTGTTTCAGGACATCTACCCCAAGTATATGGTCTATATGGCCGTGTGTCCCGACGATCATTTCGGGTTTCAGACCCTTGCGGCACGGCCGCCGTTTCGGTACGGTTGCTGCAACCGGGATCCACAATAATGCAACGGTCTCCATCCTTGTCTGCAACCACATAGGTATTCTCCTGGAAAGCGTTGACGCTGAAAAGTGCTATGTCGATCATGTCTTGTCGAATAAACTGCCACAAAGTTATCTAAATTTACTCCAATTACCAATACGCCCGCACGAAATTTAACTGCCGCAGGGTTTGCGCCTCAGGCATACGTATCTGAAGCTGTTTCGGGGCAGCCGACACAGTCCGAAACCGCCGTTGCTACGCTTTGACCGAAATGCCGGAGCCGCCGTACAGCACATCCTGAACCCTGCCGCAACCGCAAGTCATCCCATCTCCGAAACACCGTCCAGCAGATTTTGGCGCACCGCGTCATCGGCTTCCGCCGCCGCAGGCTTGGTTTATCGCACGATTTGGCGTACCTTTGTGTCTGCATAAACCTTTTATTTCTCGCATCGTGAACAGAAAACGCAACAACCATCCCCTGCTCGAGGGGCTCGAAATAACCGACTTCGCGGCCGAAGGAAAAGCCCTGGGCCGTTGGAACGACCAGGTGGTCTTCGTCCTGATGACCGTTCCGGGCGATGTGGTCGACGTGCAGATCCGCACCCGTCGCAGCCGTTACATGGAGGGATATGTCGTCCGGTACGTCAAACTTTCGGACTTGCGCTGCAAACCATTTTGTGCGCACTTCGGGGTGTGCGGCGGCTGCAAGTGGCAAAACATTCCATACGACATGCAACTGAAAATAAAGGCTTCGCAGGTCGAGGAGCAGCTCCGGCGCATCGGACATCTCGAACTTCCCGAAATACGTCCCATCCTCGGATCGGAACAGACAGAATTCTATCGCAACAAACTCGAATTCACTTTCACCCCGCGCCGCTGGCTCACAACCGAGGAGATCGCCTCGAACCGGGAACTGGAAGCTTCGCCGGCCCTCGGATTCCATATCCCCGGGATGTTCGACAAGGTGCTCGACATCGAGAAGTGCTGGCTCCAGCCCGAACCATCGAACTCAATCCGCCTCGAAACCAAGCGTTTCTGCATCGAACACGGATACCCCTTCTACAACGCCCGTGAACACACGGGACTCATGCGCAACATGGTTATCCGCACCTCCTCGACAGGCGAAGTAATGGTCATCCTGGTCTTCGCCGAGGATGACCGCAGCCGCATAGCTGCACTGTCGGACCACCTGTGCGAGAAGTTCCCCGAGATCACCTCGATGATCCACATGATCAACACCAAGTGCAACGATGCGCTGGGCGACCTCGATGCCATCACCTACCGCGGCAACGGATACATCTACGAAACAATGGAGGGGCTGAAATTCAAGATCGGCCCCAAGTCGTTCTACCAGACCAACTCGCGGCAGGCATACGTCCTCTACAAGACCGCCCGCGAACTGGCCGACCTGCATCCCGACGACACGCTTTACGACCTCTACACCGGTACCGGCACCATAGCCAACTTCTGCGCTTCGAAATGCCGCAAGGTCGTGGGTATCGAGTATGTCCCCGAGGCCATCGAGGATGCCCGCCACAACTCCGAGATCAACGGCATCGAGAATACGGTCTTCTATGCCGGAGACATGAAACGCGTCCTCGACGACGAATTCGTCGCCCGCAACGGCCGGCCGGATGTGGTCATTCTCGACCCGCCGCGTGCCGGTGTCGACGCCCCCGTAATCGACGTCCTCATGAAGGCCGCCCCCAAGCGCATCGTCTACGTCAGCTGCAACCCCGCCACGCAGGCCCGCGACATCGCTGCCATGAACCGGTTCTATGCTATCGATGCCGTACAGCCGGTCGACATGTTCCCGCATACGCACCATGTCGAAAACGTCGTCCGCCTCATCCGACGCGACAAACCGCTCGAACAACCCGCGCCAAAACGCTGAATACGCCTCAACAGGACAATAAAAACATCGGCAAAAGAGTTTAGTGTATAAACAGAATCTAAAACTTCAAAAGCCATGAAACGGATCACTTTATTTGCGGCCGCCATGCTGTTGCTGGCCACCGCAGCCAATGCCCAACAATCTCAGCCGAACAAAGCATACCCGAGCTACATCGAGGTGAACGGAGTTGCCGAGCGCGAAATCACTCCCGACAAGATCTACATCAACATCACTATCAACGAGCGCGACTCGAAGGGCAAGATCACGGTCGAAGAGCAGGAGCAGCAGATGATCGCTGCACTGAAAAGTCTCGGCATAGACACCCGGGAAGACTTGAAGGTCAGCGACATGTCCAGCTCGAAATTCAAGCGCAAGCAGGCCGTAACGGTCAAACATTACCAGCTGTTGATAACCGAACCGGCAATCATCGGGGATGTTTATGATATTTTGCAGCAGATCGGCATAACTTCAATCGACATCGCTCAGATCACCCATTCCGAGATAGACAAGTACCGCGCCGAGGTTCGCAAGGAGGCTATTGCCAATGCCCGCACAACGGCCAGTGAGCTCGCCGAAGCCATCGGACAAAGCATCGGCAAGGCGTTTTACATACAGTATTACAACAACAGTGCATACAACAGCAACATCATGCGCACCGCGGCTTTCAACAGCGCCAAACTCGCTGATGGCACCGTTATCGAGCAGCCAGAATTCAAAAAAATCAAGCTTACGGCCAGCGTAAACGCAAAATTCGTTCTCGAATAATACGGACGTTACATACGAATCCGACAAGCCAAACCCCTCCAGAGTTCATAACCACTGGCTCCAGCTGTCGATGAATTGCAAAAAATCGAGGCCGATTTGTGCGGCTTCGATTTTTTCACTAACTTTGGTTTCATATACTGCGACGACTCATCATACGGTTCATACGTCCCAGTCACTGACTCCGGGGCCATGACTGTCGAGATGAATCGCAGGCCTACGGCTGTCGGCATTGGAATATCACGCTCCAATTCCGGAGACTGTAGGCAGAAAACAACCACCAACCATGCGGCCAGGATGGATGCCAACGCCGGCACACCCTCGGGAAACGCCGCATGCTACAGGCCGTAAAACCAATAAACACGGTACGCAGCGCTTACGAATATCAGCCGCGGAACGATTACGTCTCCGCAGGCCTAAAAAAACGGAAAAAACGATGAAATGCGATTTCAAATTCACCTATGACCGTTACGACTCTACGGACGCACTGCCCGAAGATGAACGGCAACTGATCTTACAGGCCCAGGAGGCCTGCAAAACCGCCTATGCACCCTATTCCGAATTCAACGTAGGCGCCGCAGCACTGCTCGAAAGCGGCCGGACGGTAATCGGCAGCAATCAGGAGAGCGAAGTCTTTCCGGCCGGCATCTGCGCCGAACGGAACCTGTTGTTCCACCATCAGGCCCTGACCCCGGACGACAAGATCGTAAAACTGGCTATCGCTTCCGACCCCTCGCAACGCGAATGTTATCCGTGCGGAATATGCCGTCAGGTTCTGGTCGATGTCGAAAAACGGCAGGGTGCCCCGATACGCGTCATCATGAGCGGCGGCGGAACAGCATCGGCCGTAAACTCCGCTGCCGACCTGCTGCCATTCACTTTCGAACTCTAATAATCCGCCTCGAACCATGTTCGCAATCGAAGACATTCTCTACGAAGACAACCACCTGTTGATCATCAACAAACGTTGCGGAGACCTGGTACAGCAGGATACCGCGGGCGAAAGTGCATTGGAGGACCAGATCAAGCAATTCATCAGGGTTCGTGACCACAAGCCCGGGGATGTATTCCTGGGTGTTGTACACCGCATCGACCGGCCTGTCAGCGGCGCCGTGCTCTTCGCCAAGACCAGCAAGGCCCTCATCCGGCTCAACGAAATGCTGCGACAGGGGCAGATTCGCAAAACATACTGGGCCGTAACCGAAGCCATGCCCGTACCCGAAGAGGGCGAGTTGTCACACTACATCCTGCGCGACGCAAAACGCAACCGGTCATATGCCTACGACACCCCTCGCGGCGATGCAAAACTCGCACGCCTGCGGTACAAGGCCTTGGCTTCGAGTTCAAACTACCATCTCCTCGAGGTCGACCTGCTCACGGGCCGCCACCATCAGATCCGCGCCCAGCTCTCGAAAATTGGATGTCCCATCCGCGGCGACCTCAAGTACGGCGCACGGCGTTCGAACCGCGACGGCGGCATTTCGCTCCACTCGCGAACCATCGAATTCATCCATCCCGTCCGCAAAACTCCGCTCACGGTAACCGCCCCGACTCCCACGAACGACAACCTGTGGAGCTTCTTCGAACAGGAGTGCGGCGTAAAATAATACCGGCAGTGTACTGAAAGCGCGGTTCAAGCCGTCCGCCCTCGGCCGACACGTCGGCTACAGTTGCCCGGCCACGAAATTTGGCCGGCTACGAAATTCGCGGAATTTCACTACATACGGCTTCTCACGCACGGTTGCTCACACAAAAGCCGCAACAATAAAAACAGTTCGGCCCGACTTTCGGAATCTCCTCCGGTCGGGCCGAACTGTTTCATATCGCGTCGGCATTCAACGGTTCAAACCGCTACATGCCCATGCTCTTTTTGATATAGTGGTGGTGCGAGCCGAAACGCTCGAACGCTGCACGGTCCAAAGCCTCGCGGTGATCGGGGTGAGCCACCGAGATCAACAGGCGGGCACGCTCCTGCAGGCTCTTGCCATACAGATCGACGGCACCGTACTCGGTAACGAACCAGTGCATGTGGGCACGCGTCGTAACAACACCGGCACCCTCGTTCAGCACCGGAGCGATCTTGCTGATACCCTTGTTGGTCACCGAAGGCATGGCGATGATCGATTTACCCTCCTTGGCCAGCGAAGCACCGTAGATGAAGTCGATCTGGCCGCCTACGCCCGAATAGAACTTCGTACCCAGCGAGTCGGCGCAAACCTGACCCGTCAGGTCAACCTGCAGTGCCGAGTTGATGGCCGTCATACGGGGGTTCTGCGAGATGATATACGGATCGTTGGTGTAGCCCACGTCCATCATCATCACACCCGGGTTGTCGTCGATGAAGTCGTACACCTCCTTCGAGCCCATCAGGAACGTCGAAACCATCTTTCCGGGATCGGTCACCTTGTTTGCACCGTTGATGACGCCCGAATATACGAGCGGCAGGACTCCGTCGGCAAACATTTCGGTGTGGATCCCCAGATTTTTGTGGTTACCCAGCTGTGACA